>JANXPQ010000460.1 GCA_025357235.1 Betaproteobacteria bacterium | reverse complement strand
CTTTTAGTTTTTTGCTTTTACCTCTCCCTCTCCGCCTCAGGGTGAGAGGGCTGGGGTGAGGTGGCGTTTTACTCCGGCACCCGCGCGGAATCGGGCTTGGCGCGGGCCGCGAGCGCGCCGCCGGTCGTGAGCACCTCCATTTCGTCGCCAAGAATGTTCACCGCCTCGTTCAACACGAAATCTTCACCGCTCTTTCGTGTTTTTTCAGCTGCCAGTTCGTTGGCGAAATTGCGTTCGCCGGGCTGCAGGCCATCGTCCGGGCGCGCATTCCTCCGCACGGAAGCGTTCTGAGCGCCCGCATCCTTGCGGTCCTCACGGGACCGCAGCCGGGCCTCCTGGGCATCGCGTTCTTTGCGACGTTCGGCCTCGTTCAGCGAGACCAGGTTCTTGTCGCGCTCCAGCCTGGACAGGGCAAGGTCTTCCTGCAGGTACTGGAAGTTCCTGTCCTTCTTCACGCGGGCGTCGTGCAATGTCGCAAGGATGGGCAGCAGGCCCTTCAAGTCGCCTTCCGGCACATAGTCCGCGGCCTTGATCTGCATCCACGGCAGCGCGTTGTCGAAGCTCGATTCGCCAAAGTCTTCCGCGCCGGAAGTTGAGGGAAAGAGGATATCCGGCGTCACGCCGCGCAATTGTGTCGTGCCTCCATTGATGCGGAAAAATTGCGCGATGGTCAATTTCAGTTCTCCGAATTGCGGCTTGCTGTTCTTGGCGATGCGATCGAGATCGATCATGGTTTGCACGGTGCCTTTGCCAAAACTCGGTTCCCCGATGATCAGTCCGCGCCCATAATCTTGGATCGCCGCTGCAAAAATTTCCGACGCCGATGCCGAACCCCGGTTGATCAGAACGCCGAGCGGGCCGCTCCAGGCGACACCGGGGTCGGTGTCACTTTCCACGGCGATCGCACCGCTGGCATCGCGCTGTTGCACCACGGGGCCTTTGCCGATGAACAGGCCGGTTAGTTCAACCGCTTCCGCCAACGATCCGCCGCCGTTATTGCGCAAGTCGATCAACACACTGTCGACCTTGTCCTTATTCAGTTCGTCCAGCAGGCGGGCCACATCGCGGGTCGCGCTCCGGTAATCGCGAGCCCCTTTTTGCCTGGCTGCGACATCCTCATAAAATGAGGGCAAGGTGATCACACCGATGCGGCGGCTGACCTTGCCGTCGGTCACGCTACGCACGGATGATTTGGCGGCCTGCTGCTCCAGACTGACCTTTTTCCGAACCAGGGTGACGAGTTTGTGGATGCCATCGGGGCCGGCGTCTGCAGGCAGTACATCGAGCACGACGACCGAGTCCGGTGCGCCGCGAATCAGCTGCACCGCATCGTCCAGTCGCCAGCCCTGGACGTCCGTCATGGCGCCGGTTTTGCCTTGGGCTACGCCAGCGATGTGGTCACCGATCGTCAGTTGGCCGGAAAGGCTCGCCGGCCCGCCGGGGACCAGCTCGCGGATGGTCGGGAAATCGTCCGATTCCGTCAGAACGGCACCGATCCCGACCAGCGACAGTCTCATCGAGATGTCGAAATCCTCCGCCGCCCGGGGCCCCATGTAGTTGGTATGGGGCTCGATCGCCGTGGTATAGGCGTTCATGTAGGTTTGAAATGCGTCTGCGCTCGTTACCTGGCCAAGGCGCTTGTGGAAACCGTCAAAGCGCTTATCGAGGATGTCGACGATGTTCCTGTCGTCCTTCCCGGCAAGCTTGAGCCGTAGCCAGTCGTTCTTGAGCCGCTTGCGCCAGAGTTCGTTCATTTCCGCTTCGGTCTTCGGCCAGGCTTCCTTGTCCCTTGCGAATTGGTAGCTTTCATTCTGCCGGAAATCGAACCCGGTTTTGAGCAGGGCCCGCGCATACGCAAAGCGCTCGGCCGCACGCTGCTCATAAAGATTGAAAATGGCGAATGGGACGGAAAGATCCTCCTGGAGGAGGGCCACGCCGAGCCGTGCGCGCTCGCGCGAGAAATTGTCGATGTCGGCCTGGACGAAGAAGAGCTTCTCGGGATCGAGCGATTTGAGATAGTTATCGAAAATCTTCTGCGACAGCGCATCGTCGACCGGCGGCATTTTGTAGTGGTAACGGCCCAGCAGTTCGGCGGCCAGGTGCGCCGCCCGGGCCTCCTGCGGGGCCGGCCTCAACTCCGGTAGGGGCGCCCCCGGGTCGAGCGTCGCACCTTGGGCGAGCGTCGCCAGGAACAGGGTGATCCATAGCAATTTCCGTTTCATTCGTGCTCCTGACTGCGGCGTCGCGGGGTTGTGCCGGGGGGTGTAAACGGCGGCCCTTGCATTGGCGCCGCCTGGGTTATGACTCGGTTCGCCGGATTTCGTTGTGCGGCAAGGCGGATTTTTCAAGTGTGTCGGGTAATACGTAAGAGACATCTCACACAGCTTCGCTAGGCCGGGGGCAGCCCGGCGGCTGGTCACCTTTCTTGCGCGGCCAAGAAAGGTAACCGAAAGAAGGCCGCCCCTGGATTCGCGCCCCGCGTTCGCGGGGTGCCCCTGTGCTGCCTGCCTCGATGAGGCGACTGCGGAACTCGACCTGGCAAGGTACACAAAACGTACCTTGCTGCGGGACTCGAACAGTCCTCGTCGACTGCCCCTCATCGAGTCGAGCTGCTCGGCGCGCCTCAAGGGGGGAAACGGCAAACGCTCTAGGGCTTACAGCTCTTACTTAGTCCTGAGTCCCCGTTCTTCTCCCTTTCCGCTTTCCTCTTTATATCTTTCCTCTTCACGTGTCGACAGGCGCACAGTGCTCGCCGACGACCCCCCATCGAGTCGAGCTGCTCGGCGCGCCTCAAGGGGAGAAACGGCGATTTCAATCTGGTGCAAATAATGCTTCATGCTTACCCCGATCGCTATTGCCCTGGAAGGTTCGTGCCCTGACGGGCGACCAGCACCCAGCCGTTTGCGCGTTTCATCCAGACATTGAGATAGCGCAGATGAAGGGTTTTGGTCTCGCCTTTGGTGGTCAGGTTGACATGGACTATTCCGGTGACCAACGCCGTATTCTCGTAGACACGAATGTCTCTGGCTTCGCTATCCGCCGAGTTGATCTTGAGTTCTCCCGACGCATAGCGCGGAAGATATTCCGATTTGGTCAAGGAAGGACCGGAAGAGGTGTTGTAGAAGAAGTCGTCCGCGTAGATCGCATAGAGGGCTGGCATATCCGCGTTTAGAACGGCTTGTATTCGCTTCTGCTCCATCCTCTCGACATCGCCTGCGGGATCCGCGGTTGCCATTGCGGGGTGCAATGCGAACAGCGCCGCAAGAATGAATCCGGTAACGGCCGACTTGTTCATGATGAGTTCCTCCTGGATTGAATTTCTTGTAAGTGACCGCCGATGCCTCCATCGACGCGCCATGTCGATCGACCAAAAGGCGGGTTCGTACAGTTCTATTGGAAAACCCTGATCAGGAAAACGTAGTCCACTATTTTTCTGTCGACGCTGCTGCCGATGCCGCAGTCGTCCGCGTTGCCCGCTCCAGCACCCGCGTGGTCAACAGGCCGAACACCAGTCCCCAGAAAGCCGCGCCGATACCAAAGATCGGCACATCGGCCACAGTGACCAGAAAGCACACCAGTGCGCCGAGCGTCGAGTGGTCGCGGAACGATGCCACGAACGCGGTTTGCAGCACGCGCAACATGGCGAGGCCGGCGAGCGTGGCGATGAAGGCTGGCGGCATCGCCAGCATGAGCCGCGTGAAAAAGGGCGCGAACAGGCCGAAACCGATGCCAAGCAAGGCGACCATGACCGCCGCCGTGTACTGCCTTTGCTTCTCGCCGCTCGCCGAGATCAGCGCGTTGACCGGGCCGGTGAGGCAGGTCGAGACCGTGCCCACCAGGCCGGTAACGATGGCACCGATGCCGCACGCGGCCGTGATCGCATTGACCGGCGGCTGGTGGCCGTTGGCGCGCAGGATGGCGATGCCCTGGCCGTTTTGCACCACCAGCACGGTGATGGCAAGCGGCACCACAAGCTCGAACATCGCGGCCCAACTGAACTGCGGCACATAGAGGTTCGGATGTGCCATGCCAAATAGCGCGCCGGCGGGCGGCTTGAACGCGCCGAGTTGCCACACGGCGAGCGCACCCACGGCCAGTGAAGCGACCAGGGGCGGCAGGGCGCGGCCGATGCGCGGTGCGGCAGTGAGCAGAACGAACACGAGTGTCATCGGCAAGGCAATCCACAGTTGCTCCCGAAAGGCGCGCACCAGGTCCACGCCAAAACGCAGGAACACACCGGCCACCATGGCCATGACAATCGGCATGGGGATCGCATCCATCGCGCGCCGCACCCAGCCCGACAGCCCCAGGCCCAGCATCAGCACACCGGTGGCGAGAAACGCGCCGATCACTTCGGCATAGCTCAGGTGGGTGAGGGCAGGGCCAACCAGCACGGCACCGGGAATGCTCCAGAACAGCACCAGCGGCTGCCGGTAGATCAGGGAAAGCGCGATGGTGAAAAAACCGTTGAGAAAAAACGCGCCAAAAATCCAGGACGAGATATCGGATTCAGACAGCCCGCCGCGCGCGCCGGTGGCGAGGATGATCGCAACCGGGCCGGTGCAGGCGAATAAAAAACCGACCAGCGCGCTCAGAGCGTAGTGGCCGCCGCTGTCGGCAAGCCACTGGCCTGGCGTGGCCGGTATTGTGGCTGGCTTCTCGAACGGCATGCGCAACATGCGGGGCAATCTAGTCGAGGCGGTGAGGGGTGTCAAACCAAGGTGCACCGGTCAGGCCGTCCGGTATTCTTTCCTGATTTTCCAGAGGCCGGGGGCAGCCCGGCAGCTGGTCACTTTTCTTGCGCGGCCAAGAAAAGTAACCAAAAGAAGGCCGCCCCAGGTGCCGCGCCCGCTTGTCAGCGGGTGCCCCTGCGCTGCCTGACTCGACAAGGCGGCTGCGGAACTCGACCTGGGAGGGCACACACAACGTGCCCTCCCATGGGACTCGAACAGTCCTCGCCGAAATCCCCTTGTCGAGTCGAGCTGCTCGGCGCGTCACATGGGGTCCCCAGAGCGGGCGCCGTGCCAAGTTGGTGGGTAATCGCCAGAACCATCATCACTACCTAAAGATAGTCTTTTGCGGGACTCGGACTGCCCTCATCGAATTCCCCCATCGAGTCGAGCTACTCGGCGCGCCTCATGGTGGAACGGCGTTCTCTATCGAACTCTTGGAGCCACCCTTTTTGCCACTCAAACGAGCCTTCTCAGATTTCTAGCGGGCACGTTATTGCATGTTTCTTCGCGCGGACCAATCTGTCGCCGCTACGAAAGTAACCAGCCGCCGTCGACGTCGATCGTGGTGCCGGTGACGAAATCGTTCTGTACCAGGAACACGATGGCCTGCGCTACTTCCTCGGCCTTACCTGCGCGAGGGATCAAGTTCCTGGCCGTAATGTTCTTGTACAGCGTTTCGCGTTCCGCGCCCTTGAGGGCCAGGATCGGCGTATCGATGGAACCTGGCGACACCACATTGATGCGCCGTGGAGCGATTTCGGGTGCCACCGCACGCACCAGGGCTTCCACCGACGCTCCGACCGATGACAGCGAAACCTGGCCCGGCCTGCACTTGCGCGCCGGTGCTCCGCTGACCAGAACGATCGTGCCGTCTTTGCCCAGGTGACTCGCGCCATAGCGCACTACGTTCGCGTAGCCCCACAGCTTGTCGAACGAAGCCTTATAACCGTCCATGTTCATTTCCAAAAATGGGCCCATCGCGCGTGTCCCACCGGTAGCCGCACTGATGAGGATATCGAACGGGGTATGCTGCTTGAACAACGTTTCCATGGCGGCGCGATCCAGCACGTCGCACTTGGCCAGCGTGACGCCCGCGGGCGGAGCGCCGGCCTTGCTCGGATCACGGCTCACTGCTACGACCGTGGCGCCCAGCGCGGCCAATTGCCTGGTCGTGGCGAGGCCGATGCCCGATGTGCCGCCAAAGACGATTGCTTTCTTGCCATCTACGTTCATTGCTGTGTTCTCCGTAATAGAAAATAGGGACCGGCCTGCATGGAAATGAAAACGGGGACGGATTTATTTATCTTGAAGGCATTTTTCTAAGAGAAAATAAATCTGTCCCCATTGTTTCCTGTCACAGAAACTCTTCTAATATCTCACGCAGCAATCCATCGGTGAAAAGTTCCTTTCGCAGCAAATCGAGTTTTTTGAGAGGAAACTGGGACGGATGAGCTGCTTCATTTCTATACTTGGCATTCAGTCGGCCCAGTCGTTTCGCAAATGCATTTTTCGGAGCGCCTATTCCCATTTCCTTCAGACTTGTAACGCGTAGTTCGTCTCCTTCCGAAGCTAATTCTATAAATTTTGCGACATTCCCTAGCGTAACTCAGTGAGGTAAGCCCCCGGCTATGCCGGGGGACTCACCAAGGTTTGACCTATACGACGGTCGCAGTGAATCTCCGAGTCTTCGCCAAAAGACGCAGTAGATCACCGATGAAAGAGTACCAGAGTCTGAGTCACACC
>JANXPQ010000457.1 GCA_025357235.1 Betaproteobacteria bacterium | reverse complement strand
GGAGGGAGCGGCGCCGCGCATGCCGTAGTACAGGTCGCGGCCCAGTTTCAGGATCTGCGGATCGTGGCCCGACGCTTTTTCCGCCGCCGCGATCGCCTTGTCGAGCACGGCGCCGCGCGCGACGACGTCATTGACGAGGTGCAGCGAACGCGCTTCCTGCGCATTCATCAGCCGCGCGTTGTAGACGATGTCGAACAGAAGTTTCTTCGGCAATCCTTCCTTGACGATGGCCAGCGCGATGAACGGGAACAGGCCTTTGGCCGCTTCTGGCAAACCGAGCTTCGCGTCTTCGGCCATCACGGCCAGATCGCAACCGGCGACTACGCTGAATCCACCCGCGTGCGCATCGCCATTCACCGCGGCGACGAGCGGTTTGCCGAGGCGGAACATGGCTTCGTCCATGCCGATCAGCGCTTGGGCGTAAGCGGTGCGGTCCGCTTCAGTCGGACCTGCGCTCATATAGTCGCCGCCCCGGCAGAAGACATCACCGTGGCCGGTCATGACGCAAGCGCCGATGCCGGGATCACGGCCTGCCGCATCCAGCGCGGCCGTCATTTCCACCGCCATCTGCGTGGTCATGCGATTGCCGCTGCCAGGCCGCTTCAACGTCAGCACGGCGACGCGCCCGCGCTGGCCGACTTCAATGAGTGTCGCCATGGTCTGTTCAGCCTCGCGGACCGGCCATCAGGATTCGAATCGTTTCTGGCGCGCGACGACTTCAGGCAGCCCGACGAAACGGTTGAACTCGTCGAAAGGCGTCAGGCGGTCGGCGATCGCGTTCGTCGAGCAGCCTTCGCGCATGAAGATTTCCATCATCTCCTTCACGGCCTTGTGCATGGCGAGCAAGGGCTCGATCGGACAGAGCGCGTAGTCGAAACCGAGTTCGTGGACTTCCTTCAGCGAAAGATAGGGGCTTTTGCCGGAGCGGGCCATGTTGAACAGCAACGGCTTGCCGAGCGGCTTGAGCCGGCGGCTGATTTCGCGAAGCTGATCGATGCTCTCCGGCGCATCCACGTAGAGACCATCTGCCCCGACCTCCGCATAGGATTGCAACCGTTTGATGGCGTCGTCCAGCCCGGTGACCGCAACGGCGTCGGTCCGCGCGACGATGAAAAAGTCGGGGTCGCGGCGGGCTGCCAGCATGGCGCGCAGCTTCTGGCGCATTTCCTCCGGGGAGACCAGTTCCTTGCCGGCGAAGTGCCCGCATTTCTTCGGCATCGCCTGATCTTCCAGGTGCAGCACGGACGCGCCCGCCTCTTCCCACAGGGCTATCGTGCGCTGCGCCTCGAGCACGCCGCCGTAGCCGGTGTCGGCATCGGCGAATACCGGCACGGAGGTCACCCGACAGATGCGGCGGATGTGTTCGAACATTTCCGTCTGCGTGAGCACGCCGAAATCGGGCTCGCCGGCGACGATCGCGGAAGCGGCAAATCCGCTCACGTAAATTGCCGGCGCACCGGCCTGTTCCGCCAGCTTCGCCGTGACCGCATCGTGGGCGCCCATGCAGACGAACGGCGGCTTCTTCAACAACTCCCGGAATCGTGCGGATCGGTTCAAGTTTTTCTCCGAAAAACAACAGAGGAAAGAGGAAAGGGTAAAGGTGAAAGTTAAAAGTAGAAGGCTAAAGGATTGGGACTGCGCTCGGCATTTACTTTCACCTTTGCCCTTTTACCTTTCCCCTGTATTCAAGGCAAGCAGCGCGCGCCTACGACGCGCTGACTTCGCGCAGCCGGCGCTCGAGATACAACCGCTCGGCGGGATTTCGCGTGAGCTCTATCGCCCGGCGATAGTGCGCCGCTGCCGCCCCGCCCCGGCCCGCGCGTCGCAACAGATCCGCGCGCGCCGCGTGCAGCAGGTGGTAATCGCCGAGTTCGCCGTTCGCTTCGACGCGATCGATCCATTCCAGTCCCTTATCCGGCCCCTCCACCATCGCGACTGCTGCCGCGGCATTCAGTTCGACGATTGCGGTGGGCATCATCGCGTACAGCGCACCATAAAGCGCGGCGATCTGCGTCCAGTCCGTGGACGATGCGCCCGCGGCCTTGGCGTGCAGCGCCGCGATCGCGGCTTGCACCTGATACGGCCCGCGACGGCGCATCGCGATCGCTCCGTCGAGCGCCGCCAGCCCCTCGGTTATTTTCGCGCGGTCCCAGCGCGATCGATCCTGCTCTTCGAGCGGAACCAGTTCTCCCCCGACACCGACGCGCGTATCGTGCCGCGCGTCGTGCAGCAGCATCAGCGCCAACAGGCCGAGCGCCTCGGGCTGGTCCGGCATGAGCTGCACAAGCAGGCGCGCAAGGCGGATCGCCTCACCGCTCAGGTCCGGGCGCACGAGCGATGCCGCCTCCGTCGCCGAATAGCCTTCGTTGAAGACGAGATAGATGGCCGCGAGGACGGCGGCCAGCCGGTCGGGAAGCTCCTCATGCGAGGGCACGGCGTAGGGAATGCGTGCTGCGGAAATTTTTTTCTTGGCGCGCACCAGGCGTTGCGCCGTCGTTGCTTCGGGCTCGAGGAATGCGCGCGCAATCTCGCGCGTGGACAGCCCGCACAACGTGCGTAGCGCCAGCGCCATCTGTGCGGGTTCGGCAATCGCCGGGTGGCAGCAGGTGAAGATCAGCCGCAGGCGATCGTCGGGCAGGCTGCCGGTGTCGACCGGTTCCGGCTCTTCGGCGGCAAGCTGTTCGAGAATGAGGTCACCGTCGTCGACGTTTCGCCGCGAACGCCGCAGCCGGTCGATCGCGCAACGCTTCGCCACGGTCGTTAGCCACGCCGCGGGGTGCTCCGGAATGCCGGCCGAGTGCCACGCATTGAGCGCGCGCTCGTACGCATCCTGCAGGCTATCCTCGGCAAGGTCGAAGTTGCCGCCCAGGCGCCCGATCAGGCCCGCCAGGATGCGCGGGCCTTCGCGGCGCGCGAGCTCGTCGACGATGCGGCCGAGCACGCGGGGCTACTTGGGCGAAGGCGCGAGCGGCCTCACTTCGCAGGACCCGGTCTTAGCGCCAGGACATTTTCCCGCCCACTTCACCGCCGCGTCGAGATCCGGCGCGTCGATGAGGTAATAGCCGCCGAGCTGTTCCTTGGTTTCGGCGAAAGGCCCGTCGGTGCTGAGCACCTTGCCGCCGCGCAGGCGCACGGTCGTCGCAGTGGCCGCGGGTTTCAGTGCCGAGCCGGCGCGCATCACGCCGGCCTTGATGAGTTCCTGCGTGTAGATACCGTATTCTGCGTACATCGCCTTGAGCTGGGCCTCGGTGAGGTTGGGCCAGGCACTCTCGTCGCCGTAGATGAGGATCATGTACTCCATTGTTGTACTCCTTGGATGTTGGCTCCGGATCGGAGCACCCCTACGACGAACGGCCGTGCCCGGAATCGACAGTCCGTATCTGTTTTTCTGCGATGGCATCGCAAAAAAACGAGATGACAGAGGAAAGAGAAGAGAGGAGAGGAGAGAGAAAAGAGGAAAGGCATAATCCTGAGAGGGCTTTGGGGCTATTGAACTTTCTTTCCTCTCGCCTCTCTTCTCTCACCTCTCGTCTCTTTCTACCGCGTTACGCAAGTAACGCGCGACAGGCGTCGACGATCGCTTCCGCGCTCATGCCGTACTTTGCGCGCAATGGGCCCGTGGGCCCGACCATCGCGAAAACATCGGGCATGCCGACCATGCGCATGCGCTTGGGATGTTCGACTGCCAGCAGTTCCGCCACCGCTCCGCCCAGGCCGCCGGTAAGGTGATGCTCCTCCGCCGTGACGATGCCGTGGGTCTCGGCCGCCGCAGCGAGAATGGCCTCGCGATCGAGCGGCTTGATCGTATGCATGTTCAGCACGCGAACGCCGATGCCTTCCTTTTTCAGCAGGTCCGACGCCCGTACCGCCATTTCCACCAAGGCACCGCAGGCGATGACAGCGACGTCCTTGCCGGGCCGCAAATGCACCGCCTTACCCAGCCGGAACGGCGCCTCGGGGTCGCCGATCGGCGGTTCTTCCGCGCGGCCGCCGAGCCGGAGGTATACCGGTCCGTCGATATCGATTGTCGCCAGCGTGGCCCTGTAAGCCTCGGTCACATCGGCGGGCACGATGACGGCCATGTTGGGCAGGCTGCGCATGAGCGCGAGATCTTCCAGCGCATGGTGCGTGCCACCGGCGACGCCGAGGGAGATTCCGCTCGCCGCCGCGCCGATGACGACGCGCTGATTTGCATAGGCCACGTCGTTGCGTACCTGCTCCATGCTGCGCGCGGTGATGAAGGGCGCGTAAGCACACACGTAAGGGTGCAGGCCCGTCGTCGCGAGTCCCGACGCGACGCCGATCGCGTTCTGCTCGGCGATGCCCAGTTCGATGAAGCGCTCGCGAAAGCGTTCGATATAGGAACGGATGCCGAGCAGATCCTGCGTATCGACCGACACGACCACTGCCTTGGGCTCACGAGCGCCGATTTTGAGCAACGCCTGGCCGAACGCGAGGCGGGTCTGATTGGCCGACTTGGCGCGCCATTCGGCCGGAACGGTATCGGGTGCGTTCATGGCTGCACCTCATTGGCCGGTTCACCCAATTCCAGCAGGGCCTTTGCGTAAATCTCGTCGTTCACCGAATTGCTGTGCCACAGATAAGTATTCTCGGCAAAGCTCACCCCCTTGCCCTTGACCGTATGCGCGATGAGCGCGGCAGGGCGATGCTGATTCAGTGGCAATGCGTCGAGCGTATCGACCACCTCCGCCATGTCGTGACCGTCGATTTCGCGCACCTCCCAGCCGAAAGCGCGCCATTTGTCGGCCAGCGGATCGACCCCGATGACTTCGTCGACCCGGCCGCTCTGGCAGATCTTGTTGAAGTCGATGATGGCGGTGAGGTTCGACAGCTTGTGATGCGCGGCGGCCATTGCGGCCTCCCAGTTGGAGCCCTCGTGCAGTTCCCCGTCGCCGATCATCACGAAAGTGTGGAACGCCTGCTTCTGGATGCGCGCGCCGAGCGCCATGCCCGTCGCCACCGGCAGTCCATGGCCGAGCGCGCCGGTGCACATTTCCACGCCGGCGACCTTGATGTCCGGATGCATGCCGAACGGGGATTCGAAAGCATAGAACTTGTCGAGCACGGCATCTTCGATGAAACCCGCCTGCGCCAGCACGGCGCCCAGCGCGGCGTTCGCATGCCCCTTGGAGAGTACGAAGCGGTCGCGCTCCGGCCAGTCCGGCTCGTTCGGGCGAATGCGCATGCGATGAAAGTAGAGTGCGATAAGAATGTCGGCCGCCGAACTGGATCCACCGATGTGCCCGCCCCCACCGGCGCGAACGGCGCGCCAGATATTGCGGCGCACCTGACGGGCCTCGCGTTCCAGTCGTTCGATAAGCCTAGCTTTTTCGTTTTGCATGTTTTTCTCGCAAGCGCTGTCGCGCCATCCGGTCATGACTCGGAACACACATGGTACCGCAACCCCGTTACAGTGCCTTCGTGGCGCACTGGCCGGCGTTACGCTACGATGAACGCGCAAAAGCATGCGGAATCCGCCCCGCGCAGCACGAGCACCGGCGCTCCGGCCCTTTACGCTTTTCACTTGCGGATTCAAGAACCGACATGAGAGCCAGACTTGCGTTTCTCTGCTTTTCAATATTGCTCGCGGCGATATCCGTTACTGCGCTCGCCGCGGACGAGGCGGAAGTGATCCGTACGCTGCAGGACTACGAGGCCGCCTGGAGCCGGCATGATGCGAAGGCAATCGCTTCGTTCTATTACGAGCCGGCCATGCGCATCGGGCGCGGCGGCCCGGTGGTACGGCCGCTGCGATCCGACCAGGAGACTTTTTTCTCCGGGTTCATGCCGGAGCTGATCCGGCGCGGATTCGACCACAGCGAGTTCGAGGAACTCAACGCGCACCTTCTCGATGCCGATACAGCCATCGCCAGCGGCATACTTTTGCGCTACCGGAAAGAGGGCGATGTCCTGGAACGCGCCGCAGTGAGCTTCGGCCTGCGCAAGACCACGGATGGCTGGAAGATTTTTCTCACCGATACGCATGCGCCGGACACCGTGATGCGGTTTCGTTGAGCGCGGCAATGCAGCAACGGCACAAACATCGATGACCTCGGCGCTCGAAGTTTTCCGGGTTTTTCTCAGGCTTGGAGCGACTTCCTTCGGCGGGCCGATCGCGCATCTGGGTTATTTCCGGGAGGAGTTCGTTTCACGCCGGGCCTGGCTGGACGAACGCACGTATGCCGATCTGGTTACGCTGTGCCAGTTCCTGCCCGGGCCCGCCAGCAGCCAGGTGGGCTTCGCCATCGGCCTGAACCGCGCCGGATTCCGGGGCGGCCTTGCGGCCTGGCTGGGATTCACGCTGCCCTCTGCGGTCGCGCTCGCGTTGTTTGCGCTCCTGCTGCGCAGCGCCAGCGTGTCCGCTGCAAGCGGCTGGCTGCACGGACTGAAGATCGTCGCGGTGGCAGTCGTTGCCCAGGCGGTCTGGTCGATGGGGAAAAAACTTTGCCCGGATGCGCCGCGCGCGAGCATTGCAGTGGTCGCCGCAATTCTCCTGTTGCTCGTGCCGGGTGCTGTTGCGCAAATTTGCGTGATCGGGCTCGGTGCAATTGCCGGCGCAGCATGGCTGCGCGGCGATTCGACTGTAGCCCCGCACCAATCCCTGTCGGCGGGCATCTCCGCAAGAACGGGGGCTGCAGCGTTGTTGCTGTTCCTGGCCCTGCTTGTCGCATTGCCGGTTGCCGTAAGCACCGGCTGGGGAGGAAGCAGCCTGACGCTGTTCGATGCCTTCTATCGTTCCGGCGCGCTGGTCTTTGGCGGCGGCCATGTCGTGCTGCCCTTGCTACAGGCAGAAATGGTTCCGCCCGGTTGGGTAACCAACGACGCGTTTCTTGCCGGCTACGGTGCCGCGCAAGCGGTGCCGGGGCCGCTGTTTACGTTTGCCGCCTATCTGGGTGCACTCATTGACGGCGCAGCCGGCGCATTGGTCTGTACGGTCGCAATCTTTCTTCCGGGATTGTTGATCGTCGCGGGCGCCCTCCCGTTCTGGGAACGGGTTCGCGGCCATCCCGCCGCCCAGGCGGCGCTGGGTGGAGTCAACGCAGCGGTAGTGGGACTGCTGCTTGCCGCACTCTACCATCCGGTATTCACGAGCGCAGTGCATACTCCCGCCGACCTCGGGCTCGCCCTTGCGGCCTTCGCACTGCTGGTATTCTGGAAAGTAAGTCCTTTCATCGTGGTGGTGGCGACTTCGCTTGGCGGTGCGGCGCTCTCCTTGCTGTAACCTTGCCGCCGGTAATTCCGGCCGGCACGCGGTTTTTCCTGATTCCGGATGCAGCGCCGATCGCTGCGCTAGTTGCCGGACCCCATGCGCGAAATACGGACGTTCGACAGCCCAAGCCGATCGGCGAGTGTTCGAAGCAGCGCCTTCGCGAAGCGCCGCTGGCAGCGCTCGCCGAGCGCCTCGAG
>JANXPQ010000356.1 GCA_025357235.1 Betaproteobacteria bacterium | reverse complement strand
TTCGAATCCTCTCACCCCGACCAATCCATACATTCGCGCTGCGAGGTTCGCGTGGCAAAATTCCTCCTCGTCATCGCTGTTTTCATCGTTTTTTACCTGTTTCTGCGCAATCATGCGAAGAAGACGGGTGAAGCGCCGCCTCCACATTCCCCATCAACGCATGGCGAAGACATGGTGCGATGCCACGTCTGCGGCGTGCATCTGCCGACCAGCGAGGCGGTTACCTCCCGCGGTGAATTCTTCTGCAGCAAGGAGCATTTGCAGCTTGCCGACCGGGAACGCGGAAAGCATTAGTTGCAGTCTGCGCCACGGCCGATGAGCAGCATTCCTTTTCCAGTCCAGAGCTTCTCCGTCGAGCGCCGGCAGTTTGGCGATGCCTTCTGGCGATCGCTGCTTTATTTCAATGCCTATCGTCTTGCAGCGGCGCTGGTGCTGCTCGCGGCCGCGATAACGCTGGGCGACGATGTTCCGTTCGGCTCCAACAGCCGCCATGTCTATCTTTATACCGACGTCGGCTACATCCTCTTCAGCCTGCTGGCGTTTGCGGCCATCCTGCCGCGCAGGCCTTACTTCACGGTGCAACTCACCGTGCACATCTGTGCGGATATCTTATTCCTGACCGTGCTGATGCATGCCAGCGGCGGCATCAGCAGCGGGCTGGGCCTGCTTTTGCTGGTTTCGCTGGCTGCCGTGGGGTTGATCAGTCGCGGCAGGCTGACGTTGTTCTTTGCCGCGCTGGCCACCATTGCCGTTCTGGCCGAGCAGACCTATCAGGTCGTGTTCCTGGCAGGATCCACGGCGCAATACGCGCAGGCCGGATTGCTGAGCATCGGTTTTTTTGCCACCGGCTGGCTGGCACATTCGCTCGCCAAACGCGCCGTTGCGATCGAAGCGATCGTGGCGCAGCGCGAAATCGATCTCGCCAACCTGGCTCAAGTGAATCAATTGGTGATCCAGGACATGCAGGACGGCGTGCTCGTGGTGGACGAGCGCGGCGTAATTCGCCAGATCAACAGCCGGGCTGAAGCGATCCTTGGCCCGTTGCGGCGTTCGAATCGCGAAGTCCTCCTGCAGGATTACGCGCCGACTCTGGATGCGCGACTGGGGCAGTGGCGGCGGGATCCCAGTTCCGGATTCGATCCGCTGCGGACCGTGCAGACGTACAAGCCGACGGCTGCCCGCTTCGTTCAGGCCGGCATCAGTCGCAATGTCGGCGTCGTCATTTTTCTCGAAGACCTGACGCGTGTACAGCAACAGGCACAGCAACTGAAACTCGCGTCGCTGGGCCGGCTGACCGCCAATATTGCCCACGAGATCCGCAATCCCCTGTCGGCCATCAACCACGCGACCGAGTTGCTGCTCGAAGATTCCGCAATGCGCAGCCCCTCCCATGCGCGAATGCTTCAGATCATCCACGACAATACCCAGCGGTTGGACCGCATGGTCCAGGATGTGCTTAAGCTGAACCGGCGCGATCGCGCAGTGCGCGAGCACTTCGATCTGGGCGATTACCTTGCGACCTTCGTGGCGGAATTCTGCGAGATCGAGAAGGTCCCGACCGATACCATTCGCGTGGAGGAGGCGATCGAGGCTACCATCTCCTTCGATCGCAGCCACCTTAACCAGATCATGTGGAACCTGTGCCGCAATGCGCTGCGCTACTGTCAGAAAAAATCCGGCAGCATCGTGGTGAGCGTGCAGCCAGGGCCGCGGCAGGGTACGGTAGAATTAAACGTCATTGACGACGGCATGGGCATCGCCGAGTCGCTGCGCGCGCATCTGTTCGAGCCGTTTTTCACCACCGCGTCCAGCGGCACCGGGCTCGGCCTGTATATCGCGCGCGAGATCTGCGAGGCGAATGCGGCGACGCTCGACTACGTGGAGCGGCCGGTCGGCGCCCAATTCAGTCTGGTCTGCAAAGGAGTATCAGCGTGAAACGCAAGGATCAGCCCGCAGGATCGACATCGCGTTCGGTGCTCATCGTCGACGATGAAGAAGATATCCTCGAACTCATCGAACTTACCTTGCTGCGCATGGGATTGGATGTCGACCGCGCCACGACCGTCAAGGGCGCGATCGAGAAGGTTAAGGCCGGCGACTACGACCTTTGCCTGACCGACATGCGGCTGCCGGATGGCGAAGGACTTGAATTGGTGCAATTCATCTCCGACAACGTGTCGGACCTTCCCGTCGCGGTGATCACCGCCCACGGCAATACCGAAAATGCGGTTGCCGCGCTGAAAGCGGGTGCTTTCGATTACCTGGCCAAGCCGGTTTCGCTGGAGCAACTGCGCACACTGGTCAAATCCGCGCTCTCGTTGCCGCAACCGGCGGCGGCGAAGAACTCGAGCGAGCAATCGATGCTCGGCGAATCCGCGGCAATCCAGCAAGTGCGCGAACTGATAGAAAAGCTCGCGCGCAGCGAAGCACCGGTGCATATCACGGGAGAGTCCGGCAGCGGCAAGGAACTGGCCGCCCGGCTCATCCACCAGAAAGGCGCGCGTCGCAGCCAGCCCTTCGTTCCGGTCAATTGCGGAGCGATCCCGGAAAACCTGATGGAGTCCGAGTTCTTCGGCTATCGCAAGGGTGCTTTTACCGGCGCCGACAGCGATCGGGACGGTTTTTTCCAGGCTGCGCATGGCGGCACACTATTCCTCGACGAAGTTGCCGACCTGCCATTGCCGATGCAGGTAAAGCTGTTGCGGGCGATACAGGAAAAGAAAGTGCGCAAGGTCGGCGCGACCCAGGAAGATCCGGTGGATGTGCGCATCATCAGCGCGACCCACCAGAAGCTGGGTGAATGCGTCGAGGCAGGCAAATTCAGGCATGACCTCTACTATCGCCTGAATGTGATTGAATTGCGGATGCCGGCATTGCGCGAGATGCGTGAGGATATCCCGCAGTTCGTCGTCTCCCTGCTCGACAAACTGGCGCGCAACGCCGGTTCCAGGAAGCCGGAGGTCGCCCCCGAGGCGCTGGAAGAATTGAAGCGATACGACTTCCCGGGGAACGTCCGCGAACTGGAGAACGTGCTCGAACGGGCCATGGCTTTGTGCAGCGATGGCAAGGTCACCGCGGAAGATCTTCAGCTCACGCCTGAAGACCTGCCGGATCTGGCTGCTGCCACCGGTGGGGACAGCAAGGCGCCGCTGCAGGACTATCTCGATCGCGTAGAGAAGGAGGCCATTCTGGAGGCGCTCGAGAAAACCCGTTACAACCGCACCGCGGCGGCAAAGCTGCTTGGCATCACGTTTCGCTCGATGCGCTACCGGATGGAGCGCTTGGGACTGAATTGAGAAGGGGACCAGGGCCAATGCCCGATTCCGGAAGGGGCCGAGGTTCGACGTTCGAGGTTCGAGATGGAAGTCAGTTCGTTCCTCGGCCCGCGGTTCTCGTGCCGGTTACATGACAAGCGCGGCGGCATGGCATCTGGACGCTGCCGGCGTGCTTGCGGCAGCCAGGTATATTCCCTCCCCGAATGTCGACGACCGGCCGGAAGGGTTCGTCGTCGACTTGCTGGTGATCCACAACATCAGCCTGCCGCCCGGTCAGTTCGGCGGTCCCGGCATCATCGACCTGTTTACCAATCGCCTCGACCCGGACGCCCATCCCTACTATCGGCAGATTGCGGATGCGAAGGTGTCCAGCCACTTCCTCATCCGCCGGGATGGCGGGCTGATCCAGTTCGTGGCATGCAACCGTCGCGCCTGGCATGCGGGTCAATCCCAATGGCGTGGCCGCAGTCGCTGCAATGATTTTTCGATCGGCGTCGAGGTCGAAGGCGCCGACGACAGGGATTTTGCGGATGCCCAGTATGCGACCCTGGCCACGCTGGCGGCCACGCTGAAGAGCAAGTATCCGATCCAGGACTGCGTTGGCCATTCCGAAATAGCCTTGCCCCCCGGACGCAAGACCGATCCCGGGCCACATTTCGACTGGGGCCGCTTTCGAGCTTCGCTCGAGGAGCAGTGATGGGTAACTGGTAGCGGGTGATTGGCGTAGCAATTGCCAGTTACAAGTCACCAATCATCAGTCACGGCCTCCACGAAAATCTTCCATACCGACCATTCGTTCTGCCGCTGCCGGTGGGGCGTGGGCACGTTAGCGATTTGTCGCCCGCTTGCGGGAGCAGCCGCATAGCGCCCGGTTTACCATTGTGCAACCCAGCCTTGTGCGCCCCTACCCGCAAACCGGGCTGCGCGCAACGAGTCCGGGGCGCGCGCCATGGGCCCGCCTCCCGCTCCAGATCGTTACGCAACGTCGTTTCGGCACGCCATCGCTTTCCGATGGCGAGGCACTCACTTCTGCGCCAGCGAATAGTGCAGGCTGGGTCGTCCGGCGGCAAAGTGTTACGCGAACCGCCTGCGGCGACCGATAAGGAAATCCTGCGTACCCATGATTCGGGTTATCTGTCGTGGGGGGGCAGCGGTGAACTTTGCGGGCGGAAGTTCGCCGAATCGGGTTTCCGTAGACGCCGCAAATGGCCGAGCGCTCGCGGCGAGGGTTATTGCGTGTTCAACGAAGGCGCGATAGCTGCGCTGGCGATGCAAACGGAAGGCCGCGTCCGGCGCGTGGCAATCCTGGATTGCGATGTGCATCGGGGCAACGGCACCGAGTCGAATCTCGGCAGATGATCCGACCGCATTCACGCGTTCGATTCACGGCGCCCGGAATTTTCCATTTTGCAAGGAAGCGAGCGATCTCGACATCGAATTGCCGGATGGGACCGGTGGCGGCGACTATCTCGATGCACTGGAACGGGGCATTTGGCATGCACTCTCGGCGGCGCAACCGGAACTCGCGACCTATCTCGCCGGCGCCGATCCTTTTCGCGACGATCGGCTCGGCCGGTTCGCGTAGTTCAAGGAAGGATTGCGCGCCCGGGATCTTATGGTCCTGGATCTCGGCCGCGCGGCTGGTCTGCCGGTTGCGATGGCGATGGCACGAGGCTATGCGAGGAAGCTGGCCGACACGGTCGATATTCATATCTCCACTGTCGGAGCCGCCGCGCATTTGTGTCGCGTAGCGCAAAAAATCCCGCGCTCTTTCGTCGATGACAACGCTTTGGCGTGGTCCTGCGAGCCGCAAGTCGTATCGGCTTCTGCCGCGTTTCGTCGCATCGCGATGCAAAAAAATGTGGCCGAGCATTTTGATCTCTCAATATAAAAATTTCTTGACAGGGTTGGTGAGGCTACTAGAATTAGTCTTTATGCAGCAGCTTGGGCACAACATATAGTGGTTCTCGTAAATCAAACAGTTTCGTATTTGCCCTCACCCGGCGCCAGCGGTTGCTTCTAAGCGACAAGAATATTCGAGGGAGAAAAAATGCAACTAGGCACCAATCAGACCACCCCCGTTCCGGCTGGCAGCTACGCCACGGAAGCTGGCGCGGCGAACCAGGACAAGCAGCGCTATGCGCAATACAAGGTCATCCGCCGCAACGGTGCCGTGGTTTCCTTCGAACCGGGCAAGATTGCGGTGGCCGTCACCAAGGCGTTCCTCGCCATTAACGGCGGCCAGGGTGCGGCTTCCGCGCGGGTGCGCGAGATGGTCGAAAAGCTGACTGAGTCCGTTATCAACGCGCTCATGCGCCGCCAGCCCAACGGCGGCACGTTCCATATAGAGGACATCCAGGACCAGGTCGAGCTTTCGCTCATGCGTTCCGGTGAGCACGAAGTGGCACGGGCTTACGTGCTGTACCGCGAAGACCGGGCGCGCGAGCGCGCCCGTAACCGCGAGGCGCATGCTGCGGCAACTTCCATCCCGAGCATCAACGTCGTCGAAAGCGGGCAGACCCGCCCGCTGGAAATGGAGCGGCTGACTGCTCTGATCAAGGATTCCTGCGAAGGGCTGGGCCGTGCCGTCGACGCCGGCCTGATCCTGCAGATGACGCTGAAGGATCTGTATGACGGCGTACCCATGGACGAGGTGCGCAAGTGCACCATCCTGGCCGCCCGTTCCCTGATCGAAAAGGATCCGGGTTACAGCTACGTCACCGCGCGCCTGCTGCTCAATAGTGTGCGGTTCGAGGTTCTGGGCGAGGAAGTAAGCCAGGCCGGCATGCATACCCGTTACGCCGAATATTTCCCGCACTTCATCAAACGCGGCATCGACGCCGGTTTGCTCGACGAGCGGCTGAGTCGTTTCGATCTGCGGTCGCTGGGTGCGGCGCTGGATGCCCACCGCGATTTCAAGTTCGGCTATCTGGGCCTGCAAACGCTCTACGACCGCTATTTCCTTCACATCAGCGATCGGCGCATCGAACTGCCGCAGGCCTTTTTCATGCGTGTTGCGATGGGGCTGGCCATCAACGAGGTCGAGCGCGAAGCCCGCGCTATCGAGTTCTACAACGTGTTGTCGAGTTTCGATTTCATGTCCTCGACGCCCACACTGTTCAATTCCGGCACCCAGCGCTCGCAGTTGTCGAGTTGCTACCTGACCACGGTGTCGGACGACCTGGAAGGCATCTACGACGCCATCAAGGAAAACGCGCTGTTGTCGAAGTTTGCCGGCGGTCTAGGCAACGACTGGACCCCGGTACGCGCGCTCGGCTCCCATATCAAGGGGACGAACGGCAAATCGCAGGGCGTCGTTCCCTTTCTCAAAGTGGTGAACGACACCGCGGTGGCGGTGAACCAGGGCGGCAAGCGCAAGGGCGCGGTGTGCTCCTACCTGGAGACTTGGCACCTGGACATCGAGGAATTCCTCGAGCTGCGCAAGAACACCGGCGACGACCGTCGTCGCACCCACGACATGAACACTGCCAACTGGGTTCCGGACCTGTTCATGAAGCGGGTCATGGAAGCCGGGGAATGGACCCTGTTTTCGCCTGCCGATGCCCCCGATCTGCACGACAAGGTCGGCAAGGAATTCGAAGCCGCCTATGTCGAGTACGAGCGCCGCACAAGGTCCGGCGAATTGAAGCTGTTCAAGCGCGTTCCGGCACTGACCATCTGGCGCAAGATGCTGACGATGCTGTTCGAGACCGGGCATCCCTGGATTACCTTCAAGGATCCCTGCAACATCCGCAGTCCGCAGCAGCATGTCGGCATGGTGCACAGCTCCAACCTGTGCACCGAGATCACGCTCAATACCTCGGAAAGCGAAATTGCGGTCTGCAACCTGGGTTCGGTCAATCTGGTCGCTCACATCAAGGACGGCAAACTCGACCAGGACAAGCTGAAAAATACGGTGTCGACCGCTATGCGCATGCTCGACAACGTGATCGACATCAACTATTACGCCGTCAACAAGGCGCGCAATGCCAATTTCAAGCACCGTCCGGTGGGTCTGGGCATCATGGGATTCCAGGATTGCCTGCACGAGATGCGCGTGGCTTACGGTTCCAGGGAAGCCATGGAATTCGCCGACCGTTCGATGGAAGCGGTGGCATACAACGCTTACTGGGCTTCGACCGAGTTGGCCGAAGAGCGAGGCCGCTACTCTACTTATGACGGTTCGCTGTGGTCCAAGGGCATCCTGCCGCAGGATTCGATCCAGCTTTTGATCGAGCAGCGCGGCGGCTATGTCGAAGTCGACGGTTCGTCGGCCCTGAACTGGGAGCCGCTGCGTGCCCGTATCCGCCAGTTCGGCATGCGCAATTCCAACTGCCTGGCAATTGCGCCGACCGCGACCATCGCCAATATTGTCGGCGTCTCGGCCTCGATCGAGCCGACTTATCAGAACCTGTACGTGAAATCCAACCTGTCGGGCGAGTTCACCGTGACCAACGAATATTTGGTTCGTGACCTCAAGAAGCTCAACATGTGGGACGAGGTCATGATTGCCGACCTCAAGTATTTCGATGGCAGCCTGGCCAAGATCGACCGCATTCCCCAGGAAGTCCGGGGTCTTTATGCCACCGCCTTCGAGGTCGATCCGGCCTGGGTCGTGGAGGCCGGATCGCGGCGGCAGAAATGGATCGACCAGGCCCAGTCCCTCAACATATATATGGCGGGCGCCTCCGGCAAGAAGCTCGACGACACCTACAAGTTGGCCTGGAAGAGCGGCCTCAAGACCACTTATTACCTGCGGACGCTCGGCGCGACGTCGACGGAAAAGTCGACCGTGCGCGGCGGGCAGTTGAACGCAGTGCCGACGGATGGCGGCGTCATGGGCATGGGTGGGACGGAAGCGGCGGACGAGGAAGCCAAGTTCTGCGCCATTGACAATCCGGAATGCGAGGCTTGCCAGTAATGAGGGCCGCGCGCCAGGTCAATGCGGCTGCAAGGCGGCGTCTGACGTTCTGGCTGCGCCGCACGCGTGAAGAAATCGTACGGCCCGCCGTCGTGGCGGGGTCGTTGCGGCGGAGTTGAGACTTTTTTGATGCGATGAACGGATCGATGCATCTTTCATCGCGACCACGGGATAAAAAGGGGTCGCATTGCGACCGAATATCAAAGAAGTATTTGACATTCCACCGATAACATTTATAAAGGAACCATTGATGTTGCAATTTGAAGATCACATCCCGAGCATCGGCGGCGCTGCGTTGCAGCCCGTCGTGAATGTTCCGCCGGCGCGCATCTTTGCCGCCGGCAGCGCTACGTCCACGGACGCGGTATCGCGTCGCGTGCGCGTCGAGGACAAGCGCATCATCAACGGCAAGGCCGACGTCAATCAGCTGGTGCCGTTCAAATACAAATGGGCCTGGGAGAAATATCTGTCCGGCTGTGCCAATCACTGGATGCCCCAGGAAATCAACATGAGCCGGGACATCGCCACGTGGAAGGACCCGAACGGTCTGACCGAGGACGAACGCCTGGTGGTCAAGCGCAATCTCGGTTTCTTCGTGACCGCCGACAGCCTGGCCGCCAACAACATCGTGCTCGGTACCTACCGGCATATCACCGCCCCGGAGTGCCGCCAGTATCTGTTGCGCCAGGCATTCGAAGAAGCGATCCATACCCACGCCTACCAGTACATCGTCGAGAGCCTGGGCCTGGACGAAGGCGAGATCTTCAATGCCTATCACGAGGTTTCCAGCATCCGGGAAAAGGACGAGTTCCTCATCCCGTTCATCGAAACCCTGACCAACCCGGAATTCAAGACCGGCACCCCGGAAACCGACCAGCAATTGCTGAAGAGCCTGATCGTGTTCGCCTGCATCATGGAAGGGTTGTTCTTCTACGTCGGTTTTGCCCAGATCCTCGCGCTCGGCCGCCAGAACAAGATGATGGGGGCCGCCGAGCAGTATCAGTACATCCTGCGCGACGAATCCATGCACTGTAATTTCGGCATCGACCTGATCAACCAGATCAAGATGGAAAATGCGCACCTGTGGACGCAGGAGTTCCGTGAGGAAATCCGCGGCCTGATCCAGAAAGGTGTCGAGCTCGAATACCGTTATGCCGAGGACACCATGCCGCGCGGCGTGCTCGGGCTGAACGCACCGATGTTCAAGGAATACCTGCGCTACGTGGCCAATCGCCGTGCGCAGCAGATCGGCCTTGATCCGCTTTATCCGGGAGCCAATAATCCGTTCCCGTGGATGTCGGAAATGGTCGACCTGAAGAAAGAGAAAAACTTCTTCGAGACCCGTGTGATCGAGTATCAGACGGGTGGAGCCCTGAATTGGGATTGATCTTCGGGGCCGAAAAGATTTCTGTGAGACCAGCGCCGCCAAAGGCCTTCTCAGGGGCGGCGCATTTGACAGGCTGAATGGGTAAACCGGGCAAAGCTGTATTCATTCATCACGAAACGCGTGCCGACCTTTTCCGGGTCGCGGCG
>JANXPQ010000340.1 GCA_025357235.1 Betaproteobacteria bacterium | reverse complement strand
CTCGAGGGTACGAACGACCTCCGCGGCTTCCGTGTCGATCACCTGCACCTTGCCGTTGTCCGGAAAGGCGAAACTGACCCATACCTGTCTTGCATCCGGGCGCGCGACGACGAATACCGGCTGCCCGGCAACGGCTATGCGGCCGGTGGCTTCCCAGGTTTCGGTGTCCAGCATCAGGACTTCGTGGCGGCCGATCGCGGGCACGAACGCGCGACGCCCGGCCACCGCCCATCCGCGCAAGTGCGGCATCTTGTACACGGGAAGTTTTTCCTCGCCATGCCGGTAACCCGGGAGAACGCGACGCGTGCCTGTTTCGGGGTGCCACAGGTCCAGCAGTGCGAATCCATCCTCGCCGTAGAGACCTGCGATGTACCAGCGACCGTCGGGCGTCACCAGCCCATCGTAGGGTTGGAGGCCGGCGGGAAATTTCTCGATCTTCGGCCGGCGCGGGTCTGAAGCATCGAGCAGCCAGATCTCGCCCGCGTCGAACAGGCTGAAGACGAAACGCTGGCCCGGCGCGTCCGCGAGCCCGACAACCTTGGAGCGTTCGCCGGAACTGCCGTGAACGGCGGGAATGTCCGCAAGCAGCTCGAGCGTTTCCGCTGAAAACAGCTTCACCCCGCCGGGCACATAGTTCTGCGCGGCGACGACGCGCCCGTCCTGCGAGATCGCGCCGCCGATGCTGTTGCCCGCCTGCATGATGCGGTTTTCGATGCGGGCCTGCAGCAGGTCCACTTTCGACAGGCCGCCGTCGCGCCCGAACACGTAGGCATAGCGGCCGTCGCGCGAATAGACCGCGGAGGCATGCGACAGATCGCCGAGGTTCTCGACGCGCCCGATCTGCGCGCGCGCACTGGTATCCACGATGCGTACGCTTCCCGTCGCGCGTTCGATCACGATCCCCAAATCGCCCGTGCCGCGCAACTGTGCATGGGCGGTCGACAGGGCAGCCAGTATCAGAGCGCCGGCAATGCAGGCGCGCTCAACGATCATCGGGCAGTCCTTTCAGCAATCTCTCGACCATCCACCCGGCCTCGCCTGCGGTGATGAAGGCTTGCCATCCCGGCATCGGGGTGCCCGGCCGGCCCCTCAGGATCACCTCGCTGAGGCTTTCGGCCGGCTTGCCGTGCAGGTCTTGCGGACGCAGCGCCGGACCCAGTCCGCCGGTGAGGTAAAGACCATGGCAGGCACCGCAGTCCTGCCGCAGCAGATCAATGAGTTCCTGTTGGCGGCCTGCGTCCGGAATCCCAGCGGTGTCGGCCGCCGATGCCTTAGCTGCACAGACGAGAATCGCCAATCCGAATTGCATAGCCCGATTCATGATGTGTCGGTCCCGCATTTGCCTTTCCCCGGGATTCCTTGCATTGCAGTGTGCATGACGCGAGTCAAAAAACCTTTGAGGCAGGTCAATAGCGGTGCGGGAAAAAAACGCGGGGCCGAAGCCCCGCGCACGCGACGGCATAGATCGAGAGAAGAAATTGGCGCTCAGTAGATGTCATTCTGGGTGTTGAACACGTTGAATTTTCCGGTCGGCGTAATCAGCCGCTTGTCCTTGATCACCGCCTTGAGTTTGCGCGTCTTGTCGTCGACGACCACGATCGCCGACTCCTGGTTCTTGGCGCTCCAGACGGAGAACCACACCTCGTCGCCGGCCTTGTTGTACTCCGGCTGGACGACGCGCTTGGCGCCCTCGCCCAGCCCGGCCCACTCGGCGATCGGCAGGACCTGATAACCCTTCTCGAGGTTGTTGATGTCGAACACCGCCACCGACTGGCTGATCTTCGCGTCGGGATTGAGCGGCGTGTCGACCCACAGGTTCTTCGAGTGCGGATGGGTCTTGATGAACAGCGACCCGCCGCCCTGGCCCTTCAAGGTGCGCACGACCTTCCATGCGGAATCCTTGTGCTGGCCGGGATCGGTGCCGATGAGCGAGATGCTCTCGTCGCCAAGGTGTCCGGTTGCCCACACCGGACCGAACTTCGGGTCGAAGAAGTTGGCGCCGCGGCCCGGGTGCGGGATCTTGCCCACGTCGATCAGCGCGGCGAGCTTGTCGTCCTTCGCGTCTACCACTGCGATCTTGTTCGACTGATTGGCCGCCACCAGGAAGTAGCGCTTGGACGCGTCCCAGCCGCCATCGTGCAGGAAGCGCGCCGCGCCGATCTCGGTGATCGAAAGGTTATCGATGTCCTTGTAGTTGACCATCAGGATCTTGCCGGTCTCCTTCACGTTCACCACGAACTCGGGGTGGAAATGCGATGCCACGATTGCCGCCACCCGGGGTTCGGGGTGGTACTCCTGGGTGTCCACCGTCATGCCGCGGGTCGAGACGATCTTGAGCGGCTCGAGCGTGTCGCCGTTCATGATCACGAACTGTGGTGGCCAGTAAGTGCCGGCGATGGCGTATTTGTCCTCGTAGCCCTTGTACTTGGAGGAGTCCACCGATCGCGCTTCCAGACCGACCTTGATTTCCGCGACCGTGTCCGGCTTTTCCATCCACAGGTCGATGAGGTTGATCCTGGCGTCGCGCCCGATCACAAATAAGTAGCGGCCAGAGGCCGAGGTGCGTGAGATATGCACCGCATAGCCAGTCTTGACGATGGTGATGATCTTCTTGCTGTCGCCATCGATCAGCGCCACTTCGCCGCTGTCGCGCAACGTGGTCGAGAAGATGTTGGTGATGTCGATGTCGTTCATCTTCTTCTTCGGGCGCTGCGCCGCCGGCACCACCAGTTTCCAGGTGGCCTTCATTTCCTTCATGCCGAATTCCGGCGGCTGCGGCGGCGTCTGCTGGACATAGCGCGCCATCAGGTCGACTTCCTTCTCGGTGAGTTCCCCCGATGTGCCCCAGTTCGGCATGCCCGCCGGCGAGCCGTAATTGATGAACACCTTCAGGTATTCGGTGCCGCGCTCGAGCGTGATGTCGGGCGTAAGCGGCTTGCCGGTCGCGCCCTTGCGGAGCACGCCATGGCAGCCGGCGCAGCGCTCGAAATAGATCTGGCGCGCGCGCTCGAACTCCTCGTGCGAAATCTTCGGCGCCTTCGGGTTGATGTCTTGATGCATTTCCTGTTCCGCGAGCGGCGACCCGCCGGCCTGATATTCCTTCTCCGGCTCCGTCATATGGCCGTCTTCCTTCTTGTCGGCCATTGCGCCTGGGCTAGCCGCCACCAGTGCTGCGGCGCAGACCAGGGCAAACAGGCTGCCGTATCGTGGTTTCATGATTCTCGATCTCCTCTTGTTGAACCGATGTGGTGGGCCGGCAAGGTGGAGAAACGATGCGGATCACATCATTTCCCTGATTGGCACACAGGATTCACCTTGCGGGCCGGCTTTTCCTTGATCGCCATCAAATTTTTCGTGAAGGTCTGCCTTTAAAGTTCGAACCGGGAGGCTAGGGCATGGATTACTTTCCGGTATTTCTCGATGTCAGGAACAGGCCCTGCCTGGTTGTCGGCGGGGGGGAAGTGGCAACCCGCAAGGCGGGATTGCTGCTGAAGTCGGGCGCGCGGGTGACGCTGGTGGCGCCCGCGCTGTGCGATTCGGCGGGACAACTGGTCGAGCGCGGCGAGGTGCTGCACGTCCCCGCGCGGTTCTCGCCCGGGCACCTGCGCGGCATGGTGCTGGTCATCGCTGCCACCGACGACGCCGCGGTGAACGAGGAAGTTTCTGTGGCGGCGAACGCGTTGCACCTGCCGGTGAACGTGGTCGATTCGCCGCAGCTTTGCAGTTTCATCGTGCCCTCGATCGTGGATCGTTCGCCGGTGGTGGTGGCGATCGGCAGCAGCGGCAAGGCGCCGGTGCTGGCGCGGCTGCTGCGCACCCGTCTCGAAGGGCTGATACCGCAGGCTTACGGAAAGCTGGCGGCGCTCGCCGGCGCGTTCCGCGAGCAGGCGAAGCAGCGCTTCGCCGATGTCGAGTCTCGCCGCAGGTTCTGGGAGAACGTGTTCGAGGGGCCGATCGCGGAAATGGTCTTCTCCGGCCGCGAGGCGGCCGCGCGACATGCGCTGCTCGACGTGCTCAACCGGGGCGAAGGCAAGGTGCGGGGCGCCGGCCAGGTCTATCTGGTGGGCGCCGGACCCGGCAACCCGGACCTGCTGACTTTCCGCGCGCTGCGGCTGATGCAGAAGGCCGACGTGGTGGTCTACGATCACCTCGTGGGCGACGGCATTCTCGATCTGGTGCGCCGCGATGCGCAGCGGATCTATGCCGGCAAGCAGGCCGGCAATCATGCGTTGCCGCAGGGGGAGATCAACGTGCTGCTCGAGCGCCTTGCGCGGGAGGGAAAGTGCGTGGTCCGGCTCAAGGGCGGCGACCCCTTCGTGTTCGGACGCGGAGGCGAAGAACTGGAAGCGCTCGCGGATGCGGGTATCCCGTTCGAAGTGGTGCCGGGAATCACCGCAGCATGCGGAGTCTCGAGTTACGCCGGAATTCCGCTGACCCACCGCGATCATGCGCAGTCGGTTACGTTCGTGACGGGGCATCTCAAGGAAGGCAGCGTGAATCTGGACTGGGAGGCGCTCGTCCGTCCGCACCAGACCGTGGTGATCTACATGGGTGTTGGCGCGCTGGCGCAGATCTGCGAGCGGCTGGTCGCCCACGGCATGGCGCCTGCGCTGCCGGCGGCCATGGTCGAGCGCGGCACGACCAGTGACCAGCGCGTGGTCACGGCCACCGTTGGGACGCTGGCGCAGGAGGCGGCGCGGGCGGGCATCGAACCGCCGGCGCTGGCGATCATCGGCGAGGTCGTCAGTCTGCGAAAGCGGCTGAACTGGCTCGGCGAGGCGCAGGCCGCCAGGGAAGAGGCGAAGCGGGGGGCGGCAGAAATCGCGGCCTGAGCTGCGCCGCGGTTCTCAAGCCGCCCCGAAAGGCAGATAATCGCCCGAAGACAATAACAGCCTTCGCGCGCTGCGGGGGCGATGGCCGTGCTATCCACTCCGCTCAAGACCCAGGCGTTCCTGCGCAATCTTCCGCTGTTCCGCGAACTCGCCGATGAAGAAATCGAGCTTGTCGCGGTGGGCACGCGCGAACTGCGCGTCAAACGCGGCGACATCCTGTTCCAGAAAGGCGATCCGTCGCGCGGCTTCCATATCGTCGTGTACGGGCAGGTGAAGCTGATGCTCATTACCCCACAGGGCGACGAAAAGGTCATCGAGATCATGGGGGCGGGCCAGAGTTTTGGCGAAGCGATCATGTTCATGGACAAGCCGTACCCGGTCACCGCCGAGGTACTGGTGGACAGCATGCTGCTGCACGTGGCGAAGGACGTAGTGTTCGAGGAGATCGACCGCGACCCGGTATTCGCGCGCCGCATGATTGCCGGGCTGAGCCGCCGGCTTCACCACCTGATCATCGACGTCGAGTCCTATTTGATGCGCTCGGCCACCCAGCGCGTGATCGGCTACCTGCTGCGGCCGGATCACGAGCACGACGAGTCCGGCGGCCAGACACTGGTGACGCTGCCCGCCAGCAAATCGGTCATAGCCTCGCGGCTCAACATCACTCCCGAGCATTTTTCCCGGGTCCTGCATGAACTGACCGAGGCCCGGCTGATCGAAGTCGCCGGCCGCAGCGTCAGCATCCTGGATATGGAAAAGCTCCGCAGCTTCGAGGGCTGAATCGGGCCGGAAGCGCCCGCATTTCCGCTGGCTTGATTTGGGTCATGGTCGGGTGGACGCCCGCCACGCGTGAATTCGCTGATTCGCTATTCTCTGCAGTGGCTCGATCAGGCAATTGCCTAATAGCTGTAAATCAGCGTCACCCATATTCGCGTCAGGTCCACCTTGGCCGAGGTGGCATCACCGGCCTGGTAATCGGCGTACTCGATTTTGCCGAGCAGTTTCGCCATCAGCGGATACGAGGCGGCGAAATCGAATTCCTTGCCGAAGTCGATGCTGCCGAAATCGGATTTGAATTGGTGGTATTCGGCCGAAAATTGCGCCTTTTCGATCTTCGCGCCGCCGCTCAGGTAGGTGTCGCGGATGCCCTGGCGCGGCGTGGTCAGGAACTGGTCGGCCCAGCCCTGGAACGGGTGGTTGGTGGCCAGCGGAAACTGGAAGGCATAACGGCCTTGATTGCTGCCGAGCACTTCCCGGTCCACGCGCAGAAAGATGTCGTGCCACTGCCCGCCCACGCCCAGTCGCTGGTAAGTCGCGTCGATGCGGGCGTCGCCGCCGGAATAGTCGGCCTGCTTCGCGTACTCCGCCGTGTAGAGGATTTTCCAGTCGGGGTTCAGCGGATGCGCGCCGTCGGCACGCAGGCCCACGCTCTGGTTCGAGGTGTCCGTGGGGGCCGCGCCCTGGAACGCCAAGGAGGCGATCGCATCCTTCTGGTCCTGGAAGTAACCGTACCCGACCAGCGCATCCGTGGGCGTGATCGCATAGCGCCCATTGAGCAGGATGGTGTCGGTGTCGTGCTGCCTTGTATTGACGGTTTTTACCCGGCCGAGATAACCGGCGAACAAGGTGGTGTTGGGAAGGCTCTTGTTTTCCACGGTCACGCCGTTGAATACCTGCATCACCTGGCGGAATTCGACATTGCCGATGAACCGCACGTTGTCGAGCTTGATCGACTGGCGCCCGGCGCGCACGTTGGTATCCGGCAAGCCCGCGTAATCGAGATAGACCTGGTTGATGTCGGTGTTGTCGGGATCGGCAATCACCGGGTAGCGGGTCATCGCGTTCAGGCTGTCGTTGTAGTTGTCGTCGAGCCTGCCGACGTCGATGAACTCAAGCGTGCCGGACAGGCCGTGCCACGATCCGGTGCGCCAGCCGGCAAGCGTGCGAAGGGTGGCCGCCTCGCCGGTGTCCTTGCCGGCCTGATCCGCGTTCTCGTAGCGGGCACGCAGGTTCAATATCGCGTGCCCGCTGGTAATTGCATCCAGCGCCGAAGCGGCTTCCTCCGCGCTTGCGGCAGCGGACAATGCCAGCAGCCCGAGTGTAACGACGAGTACGGAAATGGATCGCATGCAGGTCCTTCCCTGGAAGATATTGCCGGGCGCGCTGCGGGCGCCGGGCCATTGCGTAAGAATCATCAACACGCGCGCCTATCCGGGCACGCTTCGGCGTTGATGCCAATTGAATGACACATCCACTGCGCCTTCCCGATGAATTATGTCGCCTTCGCCGTGGCGAGCACCTTGACCTGGATCAATCATTTTTGACGGACATCCGTGTTAGGGTGCCGAACGAATACGCGTATTGAGCGGATTCCGGATCGCAGATATCGGCCGAATAAAACGCCAATGAAGGACTACTACCTCGCCCGTGTCCTGCACGTTGTAGGCGTGGTGCTGTGGATCGGAGGAGTGGCCTTCGTCACCGCAGTGCTGCTGCCCGCGGTGAAGCGCATGCGCGAGCCGGACGAACGGGTCAAGTTTTTTGAAAAAGTGGAAGCCGGTTTTGCCCGCCAGGCGAGGGTGACGACGCTGCTCACCGGATTGAGCGGGTTCTATCTCGTGCGCAGCCTGCGCGCATGGGATCGATTCGCCGATGCGCATTACTGGTGGATGCACGCGATGGTCCTGGTGTGGGGCTTGTTCACGCTCATGCTCTTCGTGCTCGAACCGCTGTGGCTGCATCGTTGGTTTCAGGCGCGCGCGCAACGGGACCCGGAAGGCACGTTTTCAATCATTGCCCGGATGCATTGGGTGCTGCTGGCGGTGAGCGTGATCACGATTGCGGGCGCTGCCGCGGGCAGCCACGGCTGGAGCTTCGGCCGGTGAGCTATTTACTGCTGAAGTACGCCCATGTGGCCGCGGTGATCGCGAGTTTCGCGCTGTTCTTCCTGCGCGGAATGTGGATGATGCGGGCATCCGACAGGCTCACCGCGCGCTGGGTGCGCGTAGTGCCGCATGTCGTCGATACCGTTCTGCTCGCCAGCGCGATCGCCCTGGCCATGATGACGGCGCAATACCCCTTCGTGCAATCCTGGCTGACAGCCAAGGTCATCGCACTGCCGGTCTATATTGCCCTGGGTACCGTTGCCATCCGGCGTGGCCGCACGCGGCGCGCGAGGATCATCGCCTGGTTCATGGCGCTGATCGTTTTCGGCTACATCATTGCCGTCGCCCGCACACGCGTTCCGCTTCCGTGGGACATCTGACGCCCGCTGAATTGATTTGCATCAAAGTCGCGCCGGACCGTTGGGGTAGCTTGCGGACATCACCGAGGCAAGTCGATTGGGGCACTTACGCCGGCTGGTTCACTTATCACCTCTCCTGTCACATGTGTCATGGGCAGGATGCATCGGGCGCCGACGTGGCGCCCGATTCCGGCGCAAGGCACGGCCAAAGCGGGAATTGATGCAGGTCAAGGTCGTTGCCCTGGAGTCTTGGATAATCCAGGCGGGTGGCGCAGCGCGCCTGACACGATTGAACTGATCAATGATGAATTATCCTGCTTCCGAACTGGTGATCGATGCGGAGTTGATCCGCAAATACAATATAAGCGGGCCGAGATACACGTCTTATCCGACCGCGGACCGTTTTGTCCCGGCATTCGGCGAAGGCACGTACAGGCACTGGCTCGCCAGGCACAGTGCCGGGGGAACGAGTCAGCCGCTCTCGGTGTACGTCCATCTGCCTTTCTGCAACACCGTGTGCTATTACTGCGGGTGCAACAAAGTGGTGACGCGCGACCGCAGCAAGTCGGCGCGATACACCGCATACCTTGCAAAGGAAATCGGGCTGGTGGGGAGCCTGCTCGCAGGAGATCGCCGCATCAGCCAGATGCACTGGGGGGGCGGCACGCCCACCTTCCTGGCACGCGACGAAATGCTCGCCTTAAACGACGCGATCAATGCGCAGTTCGATCGCAGCGACGATTGCGAATGCTCGATCGAAGTGGATCCGCGCAGCGTCGAGCCCGGCATGATGGCGTTTCTCGCCGGACTGGGTTTCAACCGGGTGTCCATCGGCGTGCAGGATTTCGATCCGGCGGTGCAGAAGGCAGTGCATCGCATCCAGACCGAAAGCGAGACGCGGCGCGTGATCGAAGAGTCGCGGGCGGCGGTCTTCCGGTCGGTGAGCC
>JANXPQ010000315.1 GCA_025357235.1 Betaproteobacteria bacterium | reverse complement strand
GCGGTTTCGGCAGCACCGGCAAACGTTGACTGGGAAGTTGTGCGGACCAGTAAGACGAGGGCCGGCAAATGCCGGCCCTCGTCTTTTGCGTTAACTGGCTTACGGTTACTTCTGTGTCGGAAACACCATCGCGTCTTCGTTCTTGTTCTTATAAGGATCGGGAATTTCACCCGCATCTATGCGACGTTTTTCTTCCCAGCGCAGATAGGTGATCACGCTGAGAATCTCGTCCTGGTTCATCGTCGTACCGAACGCACCCATCGTACCCCCGAGATTCTTCGGAACGCCGGTGGCGATCGTAATGTAAATGCTGCTGTTGGTGTTGCCGGTATATTTGAATACGCCACAGGAAAGGCACGGACCCTTGGCGCCGTGCCCACCGCTGCCATGGCAGAACGAACAGCGACGCGCGAACCAGGCCTGCCCGGTTTCGACAACCTTCATGTCGTTGGTCGGCACCTCCATGTCGTCGGCATTCGCCTTGTGCTGGGCGGCGGCAGGCAACGCCATGCCACAGGCGGTGGCAAAGACAGCAATTGCTGCCAGCTTCGCAAATATCGTATCGAGTTTCAAACCTGACATGACAAACAACCCTCCCTAGGAAACCTATGAAAAAGGCGGATAAAACGGGACGCTGTAGCTCTCGACGATCTGCTTCATTTTACCGTTCTCGAGCAATTTCGAAACCGAGTCGTCTATGAACTTCATCAAAGTCTGGTCCTGCTTGCGCACGACGAAATTGAGATTCCAGCGCTGGTCGGCTTCGGGCACGTAACCTTCCACCATGTGGAATTTCGCATCGGGATATTCACGACGCGCGACGGAAATTGCAGTAGCCCACACCATGCTGGCGTCGATTTCGCCATTTGCCATTGCCTGCATGATGCGGCGGTTGTCCAGGTACAGCGACCGCGGAATGTCGCGGGTAAAAAGATAATCGTCTATCGGAGTGGACATGGGCACACCAACTTTGATATTAGCGTCCTTGAGCTCGGCCAGCGCCTTCTTGTCGGCGGCCTTGCCCTGCACGACCAACACATAGCCCATGCCGAGGTAAGGCTTGGTAAAGGCCAGTTGCCCCATCAGCATGTCATCGTCGCCACTGTCGGACATGCCGAGGAAAACGTCGCAGCGTTTTCTGAGTATCGAGTTGCGGAATGCCCGGGAGGTGCCGCCACGGGTGCCGGTATCCGCCCAAACCATTTCCAGGCGCATGCCGCCGAGTTTCGCGACTTCGCGGATGATCTCGACGTCGTATCCGGGTGGATCGGTATTCTGGGCCGCTGAAGGGAAGGAATAAGGATCGGCACACGCCACCAGCCTGCCCTTCGCTTTCGAACGCTCCAGCGTATCGGTAATTTCATCCGGATCGGTCTGCGCCCGGACTGTCGCTGACGTCAACGCGAGTAACAAGGTCAATCCATACAAACTGAATAACTTACGCACATTCAACTCCTTTAAGAATCGTGTCGGCCATTCCCCTTTATTCCTCGTCAACGTTGCTGCAGCTCTGCCGGTTTACCCTGATCGCGGTCTATTGCCGCTTCCGCACAAAAAAATAAGGGGGGCAGACGCTTTGCCCCCCTTAGCCTTGCTGTTGTTGCGTACTACCTCAACTTCGCGTCCGATGCTGAATATTACTCGACAGCGAAAACCATCAGGCCGCCGCCCTTTTGATTCTTCTTCAGGAACTCTGAATAGAATATGGGCCAGATGCCGCCGCCGCCCGCGCCGTACACGATGGCCACGTATTGCTTGCCATTCGCCGCGGTAAAGGACGTCGGGTTGCCGTGGATGCCGGACCCGGTCTGGAAGGACCAGAGGTGCTCGCCGGTTTCGTCGTTCACAGCATTGAAGTTGCCTTCTGGATCACCGTAGAACACCAGGCCGCCCCCGGTGGCCAGTGTGCCGCTGGTTGCCGGATA
>JANXPQ010000465.1 GCA_025357235.1 Betaproteobacteria bacterium | reverse complement strand
CCTTCCTGCTGCATGCGCTGCATCAGCACGGACCCGACCATGCCCCGCCAACCTACCAAGCCAACTCGTCTCATCTCAATCCCCAAATATCAGTGAACAGTGAACAGAAAAAGCCCGGCCCGGGCTTTGAACCGTTCACCGTTCGCTATTTCCTGTTCACCCATTAAGCATGCAATGCCGCCACGACTGCTTCACCCATCTCTTCGGTTCCGACTTTTTTCATGCCTGATTCATGAATGTCTGCCGTGCGCAAGCCCTGTTTGAGCACGCGTTTCACTGCAGACTCGATGCGGACAGCTGCCGCTTCCTCACCGAAGGTATAACGCATCATCATCGCCGTCGACAGGATAGTCGCCAGCGGATTGGCGACATTGCGCCCGGCAATATCGGGTGCGGAACCGTGGATCGGCTCGTACAGGCCTTTGTTGGCTGCGTTCAGCGACGCCGACGGCAGCATGCCGATCGATCCGGTCAGCATCGACGCTTCGTCGGAAAGGATGTCGCCGAACATGTTGCCCGTCAGGATCACGTCGAACTGCTTGGGCGCGCGCACCAGTTGCATGGCCGCATTGTCCACGTACATGTGCGACAACTCGATATCAGGGTAATCCTTCGCCACCTCGATCACCACCTCGCGCCACAGAATGCTGGTATCGAGCACATTGGCCTTGTCCACCGAGCAAAGTTTGCGGCCGCGCTTGCGCGCAATGCCAAAACCGACTTGCGCGATGCGGCGGATTTCCGATTCGCTGTACTTCATCGTGTCGAAGCCTTCGCGCTCCCCGTTGTCGGTTTTGCGGGTGCCGCGCGGCTGCCCGAAGTAAATGTCGCCGGTCAGTTCGCGCAGGATCATGATGTCGAGCCCGGCGACGATCTCGGTTTTCAGCGACGAGGCGTTGGCGAGTTCTTCGTACAGCAGCGCCGGGCGCAGATTGGCGAACAACCCGAGCTCCTTGCGAATGCGCAGCAATCCCTGCTCGGGGCGCATCGGCCGCGGCAGCGTGTCGTATTTCGGGCCGCCGACCGCACCGAGCAGTACGGCGTCCGCCGCCTGCGCCAGTGCGAGCGTCTTCTGCGGCAGCGGATCCTGGGCGGCGTCATAGCCCGCGCCGCCGATCGGGGCCTCCTCCATTTCGATTTTCAAACCGTCACGCGACAGCCTCTTCAGCACCTTCACTGCCTGCCTGACGATTTCCGGACCGATCCCGTCGCCGGGCAATACTGCGATTTTCATGTTTCGTTCCCTCAAAAAAACAACCGGGGCATCTGACTTGAGCCCCGGCTGGTGTTTTCAATTGTAATGCGTCAACTGAACAGCCAGGGTTGTTCGAGGCGGCGTTTGGTCTCGAACGTTTTTATCTCCACGGCATGCTGCAGCGTGATCCCGATCTCGTCCAAGCCGTTCAGCAGGCTGTGCTTGCGGAAGGCATCCACCTCGAAGCCGAATACCTGGCTGCCGTCGGGATAGGCGACCGTCTGCGCGCCAAGATCGACGACCAGCCGGAAGCCGGGAAACGCGGCGACATCGTGGAATATCCGGTCCACCTGGGTTTCCGGCAGCACGATCGGCAACAGGCCGTTCTTGAAACAGTTGTTGTAGAAAATGTCTGCGTAACTCGGCGCGATCAGCGCGCGGAAACCGTAATCGTCCAGCGCCCAGGGCGCATGCTCGCGCGAAGAGCCGCAACCGAAATTCTTGCGCGCCACCAGGATGTTCGCGCCCTTGTAGCGCGGCTGGTTCAGCACGAAATCCGGATTGGGTTTGCGCTTGGCCGTGTCCATTCCCGGCTCGCCGTGATCGAGATAGCGCCAAGCGTCGAACAGATTGACGCCGAAGCCGGAGCGCTTGATCGACTTCAGGAACTGCTTCGGGATGATCGCGTCGGTATCGACATTTGCCCGATCAAGCGGGGCGACCAGACCTTCCAAGCGGGTGAATTTCTGCATGGCGTTGCCTATTGATCCAAACGGACGTCGACGAATCGGCCGGCGATTGCCGCCCCCGCCGCCATGGCCGGGCTGACGAGGTGCGTGCGTCCGCCCGCGCCTTGCCGTCCTTCGAAATTGCGATTCGACGTCGACGCGCATCGTTCGCCCGGCTCGAGACGATCGTCGTTCATCGCCAGGCACATCGAACAACCGGGCTGGCGCCACTCGAAGCCGGCAGCCACGAATATCTTGTCGAGCCCTTCCTTTTCCGCCTGCGCCTTGACCAGGCCGGAGCCCGGCACGACCATCGCCAGCCGCACATTCGAAGCAACCCGCCGGCCACGCACGACATGGGCGGCCGCGCGCAGGTCTTCGATGCGCGAGTTGGTGCAGGACCCGATGAACACTTTGTCGATGCGGATGTCGGTGATCCGGGTATTCGGCTTGAGGCCCATGTACGTCAGCGCGCGTTCCATTCCTTCGCGCTTGGTCTCATCTTTTTCCTTGTCCGGATCGGGCACGCGGCCGTCAACCGGCACCACCATTTCCGGCGACGTTCCCCAGGTCACCTGCGGCTTGATTTCGCGCGCGTCCAGACGCACGACGAAATCGAAACGGGCCTGCTCGTCGCTTTTCAGCGTGCGCCAGCAGGCGATGGCCCTATCCCACAGGTCGCCTTTGGGCGCGAAGGTGCGTCCGCGCAAATATTCGATCGTCGTGTCGTCGACGGCAACCATTCCGGCCCGCGCACCGGCCTCGATGGCCATGTTGCACAGGGTCATGCGGCCTTCCATCGACAGCGCGCGGACGGCGCTGCCGCCGAATTCAACCGCATAGCCGGTACCGCCTGCGGTGCCGATCTTGCCGATCACGGCCAGCGCAATGTCTTTCGCGGTCACACCACGGCCCAACGGGCCGTCGACCGCGATCAACATGCTTTTCATTTTCTTCTGCACCAGGCATTGCGTGGCGAGCACATGCTCGACTTCGGAAGTACCGATGCCATGCGCCAGACAGCCGAATGCGCCGTGCGTGCTGGTATGCGAATCGCCGCAGACGACCGTCATGCCCGGCAGCGTCGCACCCTGCTCCGGCCCGATCACGTGCACGATGCCCTGACGCTTGTCGAGGAAGGGGAAATAAACCTTGGCACCGAATTCCTTGATGTTCGCATCCAGGGTTTCGACCTGCAGGCGCGAGATCGGATCCTTGATGCCCTCTTCCCAGTGCTGGGTCGGCGTGTTGTGGTCGGCGGTTGCAACGACCGAATCGATGCGCCATGGCTTGCGTCCGGCAAGCTTCAGCCCTTCGAAAGCCTGCGGGCTGGTGACTTCATGCACCAGGTGGCGATCGATGTAGATCAGCGCGGTGCCATCGGGCTCTTGACGCACCAGATGGCTGTCCCACAGCTTGTCGTAGAGAGTTTGCGGATTCATTGGATGACTCGAAGCGAACGGAAATTATGACACAAGCCGCATGCCGGACGGCAGTGCCCATACACTACGAACCGGGTTGGACCGGCAGGGAAATCGGTTTCCAGGCGACCACGATCAGGGCGAACAACGCGGCGGCGGCGGCAAAAGTGAAAGTCCATCCGGAGCCCAAGGTTTCCCAGGAATAGCCGGCCATCAGCGTACCCAGCGTGCCTCCCAACCCGTATCCAAGACTGGTGTAGATCGCCTGGCCCCGCGCCTGGTTACGACCGCGGAAAATCTGATGCATCATCGCCACGCCTGCGGAATGGAAGGCGCCGAAGGTGACGGCGTGCAACAACTGGGCCGCCAGCAGAATCGTCAGTGACCCGACGCCCCAGGCGATCATCAGCAGTCGCACGAAGGCGCAGCCAAAACTGAACAGCAGGATCTGGTTCAGGCTGTACGCGCGCATCAACCGCGGCAACAGCACGAAGAGCCCGATTTCCGCAAGCACGCCCAGCGACCACAGCCATCCGACCGCTTTTTTGGTGTAGCCGGCCTCGACCAGGTGAATCGAATAAAAGGCGTTGTAAGGCCCGTGGGCGACTTGCATGAGGAAAAAGCCGGCCATCAACGCAATCACCTCGGGGCGCTTGAGGATGCTCAGGATGGAAGCATGTTCCGCGTGACGGGACGGCTCGCGATCGCGCGGCAGGAAAAAAGTGCTGGTTGCCATCAGCATCAGCAACGTGAGCACCATGGGGGCAAGTGCGCCGATGCCGAAGAAATCGAGCGCATAGCCGCCGGTAATCACCACTGCGACGAAACCGACCGAGCCCCATAACCTGACCCGTCCATAGGCGCCGACGCGTGAACCGACCAGGCTCAATGTCGCGGATTCAGCGAGTGGCAGCACCCCGCACCAGAACACGTTCAGCAGCAGCAACGCGGTGAACATCCAGGCAAAGCCGTGGTTGAAGAACACGGCAACAAACGCCACTGCCGTGCCCACGGCGGTGAGCCGGATCAGCTGTCCGCGCGCACGGTAATGGTCGGACAGCCAGCCCCAGAGGTTCGGTCCGAAAATTCGCGCCACCGGATTGACTGCCAGCAGCAAACCGATTTCCGCAGCCGAGTACCCAAGGGATTTCAGATAGAGCGCGAAATAGGGGGCGAACGCGCCGATGAAGGCGAAATAGCAGAAATAGAAACTGGACAGCCGTTGATAGAAGGAACCGCGCACCATGGGCAATTGCCGGTCAATGTTTCACTCGGTTTCGCGGTCCTGCCACCAGCGCCGCGTCAGCCAGCCCCACACGAGGAACATCCCGATCCAGGCGAGGATGGAGACGAATGCGGCAATGCCGGTGTCCCTGTGCAGGACGTGCCAGCGCGAAAAGATTTCCGTCCAGTCATGCTCCCCGCCGCCGACCAGCGGCAACACCTGCTCGCGTGCGTCCGCCATGTAACGGGAGATGTTCCAGAAATTTTCGAAAGCCCAAGCCGTGCACAAGGCAAACGACAATGCCTCCCGTCGCCACCAGAAGGACGCCATCGCGACGATCGGAAAGACCAGTTGACCGAGCGTGCCGCCGTAAACCGTGATGCGTTCGCCCATTAGCAGGCCGAAAAACGGGTGGCCGGCCTCGTGAAAAGCGAGATTGGCCGCATCAAGGATGAACACCCAGCGCTCGCCTGTGTTGGCGAGATAGCACGCACCTCCCACCAGCAGCGAAGACGCGATGAAGGTAGGAGTGCCGACCGGACGCCATTCCTGCTCGCTGACTTCGACTAAGCGCTCCAGCCAGGACACGAGTTCGGGCGATCAGGCTTCGTCGGGATCGGGGTCGTTGGACGCCGGGGCGACCTTGGCAGCCGACCCTGGTGGGGCCTGCGCGGCAATTCTCGGCGTGCTCGTCCGCACGTCGGCGTTCTGCGCGCGATGGCGCAAGGCATGGTCCATCAGCACCAGCGCCAGCATCGCCTCGGCAATCGGCGTGGCGCGGATACCCACGCAGGGATCGTGGCGGCCGGTAGTCTCGACAATCGTCGGCGCGCCGCTCTTGTCGATGGAGCGGCGTGGCAGCCTAATGCTCGATGTCGGTTTGACGGCGATATTCACGACGATGTCCTGGCCGGTGGAAATCCCGCCGAGGATGCCGCCGGCGTTATTGGACAGGAAGCCCTGCGGCGTCATTTCATCGCCATGCTCAGTGCCTTTCTGTTCGACCGCCGCAAAGCCGGCCCCGATTTCCACGCCCTTGACAGCGTTGATTCCCATCATCGCGTAGGCGATGTCGGAATCGAGCTTGTCGTAAACCGGTTCGCCCCAGCCTACTGGCACGTTGTGCGCGATCGCAGTAATCCGCGCCCCGCAGGAATCGCCGGACTTTCGCAGCTTGTCCATGAATTCCTCAAGCTGCGGCACGATGGCGGGATCCGGAGAAAAAAACGGGTTCTGGTCGACCGACTCCCACGTCTTGAAGGCAATCCGGATCGGGCCGAGTTGCGACATGTAGCCGCGGATCTCCACGTCGTGATGCTCGTTCAGCCATTTGCGGGCAATGGCCGCGGCGGCTACCCGTACCGCCGTTTCCCGGGCCGACTGGCGCCCGCCGCCGCGATAGTCACGGATGCCATATTTCTGCCAGTACGTGTAGTCCGCGTGGCCGGGACGGAAAGTCTCGGCGATCTTGCCATAGTCCTTGCTGCGCTGATCCTCGTTGCGGATCAGCAGCGCGATCGGCGTGCCGGTGGTCCGGCCCTCGAACACCCCGGACAGGATTTCTACGGTGTCGGGTTCGCGGCGCTGCGTGACGTGGCGAGAAGTACCTGGCTTGCGGCGATCGAGGTCTTTCTGGATGTCCGACTCGGAGAGCGCGAGCCCGGGCGGACATCCGTCCACGACGCAACCGATCGCGGGTCCGTGACTCTCCCCGAAAGAGGTAACGCAGAACAGCTTTCCGAGGGTGTTGCCGGACATGCTCAAAGTCGCAAGGTTGGACGATGAAGTTTATCATAGGGGTCGCTGCACCTTGCGGCATCCGTTTCTTCACACGAGACTTCACCGATGCACCAGTATCTGGATTTGATGCGGCACATTCTCGAACATGGCGCCCGCAAGGACGATCGTACCGGCACCGGCACCCTGAGCGTTTTCGGGCCGCAGTTGCGCTTCGACCTGCAACACGGCTTCCCGTTGCTGACGACGAAGAAAGTTCACCTGAAGTCGATCATTCACGAATTGCTGTGGTTCCTGAAGGGCGAAACCAACACCCGCTACCTCAAGGAAAACGGCGTGAGCATCTGGGACGAATGGGCCGACGAAAACGGCGAACTCGGTCCGGTCTACGGGTACCAGTGGCGCTCCTGGCCGGCAGCGGACGGGCGCCATATCGATCAGATCTCCAAGGTCATCGACGACATCAAGAGCAATCCGAACTCGCGCCGCCTGATCGTCTCCGCATGGAATGTTTCCGATCTCGACAAAATGGCGTTGATGCCGTGCCATGCCTTTTTCCAGTTCTATGTGGCCGACGGAAATCTCTCCTGTCAGCTCTACCAGCGCAGCGCCGACCTGTTCCTCGGCGTGCCGTTCAACATCGCTTCTTATGCCTTGCTCACGCTGATGGTCGCACAGGTCTGCGGATTGAAGCCCGGCGAGTTCATCCACGCGCTCGGCGATACCCATCTCTATTTGAATCACCTCGAGCAAACCCGAGAGCAACTCTCTCG
>JANXPQ010000287.1 GCA_025357235.1 Betaproteobacteria bacterium | reverse complement strand
ACATGGCGCGCATGAAAATCGAATTCCAGCACCAGTACAGCAAACGCCACGGGCTCACGCTGCGCCAGAGACTCGTCGCGCATCTGCCGCGCTATGCCCATGCCGCGTCGAAACTGGCGCCGTTGCTGAATCTGCGCGACGCTATTCCAGGCGCGGCATGGCTTACGGAAAAGCTTTTCGGCCTGAGCGCGCGGCGCAGCTTGCCGCGCTGGAGCACCTCACCCCTGCCCTCTGCTTCGCCTCAAGTGTTCCCTTGTCCCCGGAGCGGAGAGGGAGAAAAAAAAGTGGTTTTGTTCATCGATACGTTCAGCCGCTATTTCGAACGGGAAAATGCCCAGGCGGCGACGGAAGTGCTGGAAGCGGCCGGCTATCAGGTCGAGATCGCTGCACCGGCGGACAATGGCCGGCCGCTGTGTTGCGGCAGAACGTTTCTGGCCGCGGGCCTGGTGGAAGAAGCAAAGGTTGAAGCGCGGCGCATGTTGCAGGCGCTGAAGCCTTACGTGGAGCGCGGTATCACCGTTGTAGGGCTGGAGCCGTCCTGCCTGCTGACGCTGCGCGATGAATATCTGGCGATGGGTTTCGGCGACGAGGCGGTGCAACTGGCCGCACGCGCCTTGCTGTTCGAGGAATTCATCGCTGCACGCGCGGACGCCGGTGAGTTCCGCCTCGAGCTTGCACCGCTCGCCATCGACGCGGCATTACTGCATGGTCATTGTCACCAGAAGGCATTCGATGCGATGCCGGCAGTACACAAGGTTCTGCAAATGATCCCCGGCTTGAAAGTGAAAACCGTGGAGTCGAGTTGCTGCGGCATGGCGGGCAGCTTCGGTTACGAGGCCGAACATTTCGACGTCAGCATGAGGATGGCGGAACTGTCGCTGCTTCCCGCGGTCAGGAAGGCAACGCCGGAAACGATGGTCGTCGCCGACGGCACGAGTTGCCGCCATCAGATTCACGATGGCTCCGGCCGCGAGGCGCTGCATGTCGCAAGGGTGCTGCAAATGGCACTGAAGAAATGACTGCGCGGGGCAAGGTTGCCGGCAAGGAAATCACGGTTGAACAATAAACTGAAACGCTTTTTGCTGTACTACCTGCCATTGCTTGCCAATATCGGCCTGATCGCCTATCTGATCTGGCAACTCAATCTCGTCCCGTACTTTCAGCGTCAGGGCGAATTCCAGATTTTTTCCGTGGTCTACGCGGTCGGCGGCCTGGTGGTCGCCGTGTCGGGCATTACCGCTTTCGTCCACATCACCGCGAACCAGAAAGGCCCGCGCCCGCTGTTTGCCCTGTCGCTGGTGAACACCATCATTCCAACCATGCTGCTGCTCGCCATGCTGCAGTTCCGCTGACGGGGATATCGATGAGCGAATCCAAATGGAAGTATCACGGCGTTCGGGTCGTCAAAGCCGGCGAGCTCGACACCAATACGGCACAGACGCCCGGCATGAATCGCGCGGCTGCCATCACCCATGCGCGTTGCGGGGCCGAGAAATTGTGGGCTGGAACCGTGGTGATCCATGCGAAGGCCAAGACCGGTGCCCATCATCATGGCCCGGTCGAAAGCGTCATCTATGTGGTGGCCGGCCGCGCGCGCATGCGCTGGGGTGAAAATCTGGAATTCGTGGCCGAAGCCGGGCCGGGCGATTTCATCCATGTGCCGCCGTTCGTGCCGCACCAGGAGATCAACGCTTCGGATATCGAGCCGCTGTCGTGTGTACTGGTACGGTCGGGACAGGAGCCGGTGGTGGTGAACCTCGATATTCCTGCCGTGGAGAAGCCGGAAAATGTGCGCTGGTCCGACGACCTGCACAAGTAATCCTGCGGGCTGCAGTGGCGTTTTGTTCTTCAGCCACCCCGTCTGGCGGTGATGGCGCGCCGGATCGCTGCGAGCGGTGCCGCATCGTCGAACTCGACGCTGTCGTGCGACAGTCTCACGCCCAGGCGTTGCCACAATTGCGAGAGGTCCGGTGAAACCGGCGTCGCGCGCATTTCGTCATACAGTCCGATGAGGACATTCGTGCCGGTGGCCTGGTCTCCCATCGCCAGCGTGCGCCGGACATCCCAGGATACTTCGACATTGCCGCCATTCGCGACGATGGCGCGCAACGCGTCCTGAAGTCCCGCGCGGTTTCCCGTGCGTTCGCGGATGCGCACGTCGGCGAGCAGATAGAACAAAGCGCCACCCCAATAAGTGCGGCCCCAGGTATGGGTGTTGTCCAACCCCTGGTCGCCCGGCGCGGGCAGGCCTTTGGGCATATCCTGCAGCATGTCGCGCCAGATTTTTTCTTCGGTGAGCTGGCCGACCTGGACACGGGCGACCGGTTCGACGTAAGTGGCGAGTCCTTCCTCCAGCCAGGCATGCCGGTCGGAGAATTCGGGCATCGCCAGATGCACCATTTCGTGGGTCATGATCCAGTCGCGCTTCAGATCGGCGCTGTCGCTGTAACGCCCGACGCCGACCCGGATCAGCGCCCCGTTGTAGGCGTAAGTCGTACCAGACCGCGCGCCATGCCCTTCCCCGGCCTCGATGCGGATGCGCACGCGACTGACCGGAAAACGCCCGTAATAACTTTGCACTGCGTTGGCGGATGCAGCGATCCATTCCCGCACCTCGTTACGATCCATGCCGGCGGCGTTGCCCGTGTAATTGATTTCGATGGTCGCGTCGGTCAATCGGATTTCGCCGGTCGCGGACGATGACCCGGACTTTTCAGCAGCGGCGGCGATGAGTGCATTGCCGGCCAGGACGGCCAGCAAAGCAACTACGCATCGCATCGAGGACATGATGTCAGTGGATCTCGGGTTCCGGTATCGGCGCGGTTCCTTCCAGAAAATCGAAATCGCAGCCCTTGTCGGCCTGCGAGACGTGCTGCGAAAAGATCTTGCCGTAACCGCGTTCGTATTTTCTCGCCTTCGGCTTCCAGGCCTCGCGGCGCTTTGCGAGTTCCTCGTCGCTTACCTTGAGCGTCAACTTTCTGCCCGGCACGTCCAGCTCGATGACGTCGCCAGTCCTGACCAGCGCGAGCGGTCCGCCGATCCACGACTCGGGCGACACATGCAGCACGCAGGTGCCGTAGCTGGTTCCGCTCATGCGTGCATCGGAGATGCGCACCATGTCCCGCACGCCCTGCTTCAGCAATTTTTTCGGAATCGGCAGCATCCCCCATTCCGGCATGCCGGGTCCGCCCAGCGGACCGGCGTTGCGCAGCACCAGCACCGAATCGGCATCGACATCGAGATTCGGGTCATCGAGCCGCGCCGACATGTCGTTGTAATCGTCGAACACCATGGCACGACCGGCGTGCTTCAATAACTTCGGATCGGCCGCGGTCGACTTGATGACGGCCCCGTCGGGCGCGAGATTGCCGCGCAGCACGATCAGCCCGCCTTCGGGCTGCATCGGATCGTCCGGCGTGCGGATCACGTCGGCGTTATGGATCTTCGCGCCGGCAATGTTTTCGCCGAGGGTCTTCCCGGTACAGGTGAGCTGATCGACATCGAGCAGCTTGCGCATGCCTTCCAGCATGCCGGCCAGTCCGCCGGCATAGTAGAAATCCTCCATCAGGTATTTGCCCGAGGGACGCATGTTCACCAGATAAGGCGTGCGCTGGCCGATTTCCTCGAAGCGCTCCAGGGGAATGTTGATCCCGGCGCGGCCCGCCATGGCGATCACATGGATCAGGCCGTTGGTGGAACCGCCCAGGGCCATCAGTACCCTGATCGCGTCGTCGAAGGATTTTTCGGTCAGGATGTCGCGCGGCTTGAGATCCTCCCAGACCATCTCGACGATGCGCCGGCCGCTGAATTCGGCCATGCGGCTGTGATTGGAATCCACCGCAGGAATCGTCGACGAATTGGGCAGGCTGAAGCCGAGCGCTTCCGCAACGCCGGTCATCGTCGATGCCGTGCCCATGGTCATGCACGTTCCCGCCGAGCGCGCGATGCCTTCCTCGATTTGCGTCCAGTCGCGTTCGGTGATGTTGCCCGTGCGCAATTCGTCCCAGTATTTCCAGACGTCCGACCCGGAGCCCAGGGTCTTGCCCTGCCAGTTGCCGCGCAGCATCGGCCCTGCCGGCATGAAGATCGCGGGAACGTTCATGCTGATCGCACCCATCAGCAATCCCGGCGTGGTCTTGTCGCAACCGCCCATCAGCACGCAGCCGTCCACCGGATAGGAGCGCAGCAACTCCTCGGTTTCCATGGCGAGGAAGTTGCGATACATCATGGTGGTCGGTTTCTGGAACACTTCCGCCAGTGCGATGGCCGGCATTTCCAGCGGGTAGCCTCCGGCCTGCCAGACGCCGCGCTTGACCTCTTCGGCGCGCTGCCTGAAATGCGAGTGGCAGTTGTTGATGTCGCTCCAGGTATTGATGATGGCGATGACCGGCTTGCCCCTGTAGTCCTGGTGCGAGTGGCCCATCTGCAGCGTGCGCGAACGGTGTCCGAAGGAACGCAGGTCCTGGGGACCATACCAGCGATGACTGCGCAATTCTTCGGGTTTTTTCTTCTTGGCCATGCTCCTCCCGGCTCCATGCTTGTGTGGATGAACGGGATGGAAGCGTACAACAGGTGCGCTGCGCGGCATAGGCGCAGGCGGACGGGCACGGACCCTTGAAAGCTATTCTTTTCGAACTGGAAGTGCGGCTCTTAGCTCGGCTTCCGCCTCGAACCAGTCCTGCTCCGGCGATCCGCCGACAAAGCCGCGCGCCTCGGCGCGAAGATAAGCCGCGGTGGCGACCATCTGCTGCCATTCGGTCGAGCCCATTGCCGGTCGGGCAGGTTTGAGGGTGAGGGTCTTCCTGGCCTTGGGCGCAGCGGCCTTCGGTGCCTTGGGAATGGTTGCCGGCGGGGCCTTGCGGATGCTGGTGCGGGGTTTCCCCGATTGGGTGTTTGCCATGATCTTTCCTCTTCTGGCGTCAACGCACGGGGCGTTCCGGCGCCTGTTTGCTTCTGCAAATGTGCCTGTACAAATTAGCCTGCACGGATTTGTTGATGCAAAATCAGGGCCAAGCAGCACAAGTCCGCAAAAAGCATCCGGACCCTGGCACATATCCGGTTTTCCTGTCTTCGGAATCGATGCCCTTGCGACAACCGGTCATGCACCCATCCGGACAGGGATATCAGCCCGGCGCATCGGCACTGTGCGCCGTCCCGGCAGGCCACCGCCGACGTTGACCTAGGTCAATGGCCATCCCGCTCCAGTTGTTAACTTGGCACCAGCGTCGAATACGTTCGGACCCGGAGGGATATGCCAACACCGCCAGTCATTGATAAGGCCCGGTCGAAACAGGGCAACCCGAATCTCGGGCGTTACGAAGAGGTATGTGCCTCGTTCTCCTGGTCGAAGGCGCGCGGCCTGCTCGATGGTTTGCCGGGAGGCGGGCTGAACATTGCGCACGAGGCGGTGGATCGCCACGCCCAGGGCACCACCGCCGACAAACTGGCCATCCGTTGGCTCGGCAGGAACGGCGAGAACCGCGATTTCACTTATCGGCAGTTGCGCGAACTCAGCAACCGGTTCGCCAATGCGTTGCACCAGCTCGGCGTCGCCCAGGGCGAGCGCGTATTCGTGCTCGCGGGCCGCATTCCCGAGTTGTATGTCGCCGTACTCGGCGCGCTCAAGGCGCGCTGTGTCGTCTGTCCCCTGTTCTCGGCATTCGGGCCGGAACCGATCGAAACGCGCATGCGCATCGGCGATGCGAAGGTCCTGGTGACCACGGCGTCGCTTTATGCGAAGAAGATCGCCGGGATCCGGGGAAGACTTCCCTCGCTCAAGCATGTCCTGATCGTTCCCGAGGCGGAGGCGCCGCCGGCGCAGGAGGCAACCCTGGACCTCGCGGACTTGTGCGCAAGGGCATCGCCCGATTACCGGATCGAGCCGACCGATGCGCAGGATCCGGCGCTGCTGCACTTCACCAGCGGCACCACGGGCAAACCCAAGGGCGCGCTTCACGTCCACGAAGCCGTCGTCGCCCATCACGTCACCGGCCGCTTCGCGCTCGACTTTCATCCAGACGACATCTTCTGGTGCACCGCCGACCCGGGATGGGTGACCGGGACTTCATATGGAATCATTTCACCGCTCAGCAACGGCGTGACCTGCGTGGTCGACGAAGCCGACTTCGATGCGGAACGCTGGTACGAGATCCTCGAGCGCGAAAAGGTGAGCGTCTGGTACACCGCGCCGACTGCGGTGCGCATGATGATGAAGGGTGGGGTCGCGCCGGTGCGCCGGCGTACGTATCCGCACCTGCGCTTCATTGCGAGCGTGGGCGAGCCGCTCAATCCGCAGGCGGTGCTGTGGGGACAGGAGGCATTCGACCTGCCGATCCACGACAACTGGTGGCAGACGGAGACCGGCGGAATCATGATCGCCAATTACCTTTCCATGCCGATCAAGCCGGGTTCGATGGGGCGACCGCTGCCGGGCGTGGAAGCCAGTATTCTGAAGCGATCGGCGCAAGGAGGCATCGAGGTGGTGAGCGAGCCGGACGTCGAGGGTGAACTGGGGCTGCGCGCAGGCTGGCCGTCGATGTTCCGCGCTTACCTGAACGAGGACGAACGCTACCGGAAGTGCTTCGCAGACGGCTGGTACCTCAGCGGCGACCTTGCACGACGCGATGCGGACGGATACTTCTGGTTCATCGGACGCGCGGACGACGTCATCAAGTCCTCGGGACACCTGATCGGTCCCTTCGAAGTGGAAAGCGCGCTCATGGAACATCCCGCCGTGGCCGAGGCCGGCGTGATCGGCAAGCCCGATCCGGTGGCGTACGAAGTGGTGAAAGCCTTCGTGGCGCTGAAGACAGGATTCTCCGCTTCGCCCGAACTGCAACGCGAATTGCTGGCCTTCGTGCGCAAACGCCTGGGTACGGCCGTGGCGCCGAAAGAGATCGATTTCCTGCCGACGTTGCCCAAGACCCGCAGCGGCAAGATCATGCGCCGCCTGCTCAAGGCCCGTGAACTCGGGCTCCCGGAAGGCGACACGTCTACGCTGGAGTCGGGCACGTGACCCCTTCGCGCGAGCAGTCCGTCGCCCTCCTGGAGCAGATGCTGCGCATCCGGCGCTTCGAGGAGAAGTGCGCGGAGCTCTACAGCGCGGGGAAGATCCGCGGCTTTCTGCATCTGTACATCGGCGAGGAGGCTATTGCCGCCGGCGTGATGCCGGCCCTTGAGGCCGACGACGCGGTACTCGCCACCTACCGCGAGCATGGTCATGCGCTCGCGCGAGGCCTGCCGGCGGCCAGCGTGATGGCCGAAATGTTCGGCAAGCGCGAGGGCTGCAGCCACGGTCGCGGCGGTTCCATGCATCTTTTCGACGTATCGCGCCGCTTCTACGGCGGCAATGCCATCGTCGCCGGCGCGCTGCCGGTCGCGGCGGGCATCGCGCTGGCGGACAAGATGCAGAAGCGGGCGCGGGTGACCGCGTGCTTCTTCGGCGAAGGCGCGGTGGCGGAAGGCGAGTTCCACGAGACGCTGAATCTGGCGGCCCTGTGGAAATTGCCGGTGCTATTCCTGTGCGAGAACAATCTTTATGCAATGGGCACCTCCTTGTCGCGCTCCGAATCCGATACCGATCTGTGCACCAAGGCGGCAAGCTACAACATGCCCGCCGCCAGCGTCGACGGCATGGATGTGGAGGCAGTGTGGTCGGCAGCACACGAAGCGGTCGGCACCGTGCGGCGACTGGGCATTCCGTATTTCCTGGAACTCAAAACCTACCGCTTCCGCGCCCACTCCATGTTCGATCCCGAGCTGTACCGCGACAAGGCCGAAGTCGAGCAGTGGAAAAAGCATTGTCCGATTGCCGCGCAAACTGCGCGCCTCGAGGCAGCCGGTTCGACCAAGCCCGCCGACATCGAGGCGATGCGATCCCGCATCGAAGCGGAGATCGACCAGGCGGTGGCGTTCGCCGAGGCCGGTTCCCTGGAGCCGATCGAAGATCTGGAGCGCGACGTGTACGCGCGCACCGCAACGCCGCGCGCGGAGAAATCAGCGTGAAGCGCACGACCTATCGGGAGGCATTGCGCGACGGCCTGCGCGAGGCGCTGCAGCGGGAGCCTCGCGCCTTTCTCATGGGAGAAGACGTCGGGCGCTATGGCGGCAGCTACGCGGTGAGCAAGGGACTGCTCGAGGAGTTCGGCGAGGAACGGGTGCGTGACACGCCGCTATCGGAGTCGGCATTCGTCGGGGCCGGCATCGGCGCGGCCATTGCGGGCATGCGGCCGATCGTCGAGATCATGACGGTGAATTTCAGCCTGCTGGCGCTGGATCAGATCCTCAACAATGCCGCGACGCTGCGGCACATGTCCGGCGGTCAAGTCGGCGTCCCGCTGGTGATCCGCATGGCCACCGGTGGCGGACGCCAGCTCGCCGCGCAGCATTCGCACAGCCTGGAGGGTTGGTACGCGCATATCCCGGGCTTGCGCATCGTCACGCCCGCCACCCTCGAAGACGCGCGCGGCATGCTGTGGACGGCTTTGCAGGATCCGGACCCGGTAATTATTTTCGAGCATCTGATGCTCTATAACCTGGAAGGGGACCTGGCGGAAGAAGCCGGGGCGGTGGACCTGGACTTCGCGGCGGTCCGGCGCGAGGGCACGGATCTGAGCCTGATCACTTACGGTGGCATGCTCGGCAAGACGTTGCAGGCCGCCGGGGAACTGGCGCAAGCGGGCATCAGCGCCGAAGTGATCGATCTGCGCGTGCTGCGTCCGCTCGATGAGCGAACGGTCCTGGAGTCGGTGGCGCGGACGCGCCGCGCGGTGATCGTGGACGAGGGCTGGAAAAGCGGCAGCCTGTCGGCGGAGATCTCGGCACGCATCATGGAAAAAGCGTTCTATGAGCTCGATGCGCCGGTTGCGCGGGTGTGCAGCCGGGAAGTGCCGGTTCCGTATGCGCGGCATCTCGAGGAGGCGACATTGCCGCAGGTCAGCGGCATCGTTGCGGCAGCCAAGGGGGTCATGAGCCATGCATGAGTTCCGCATGCCGTCCCTGGGCGCGGACATGGAAGCCGGCACGCTGGTCGAGTGGAACATGAAACCCGGACAGGCGGTAAAGCGCGGCGACATCGTCGCCGTGGTGGAAACCCAGAAGGGCGCGGTGGACATCGAGATGTGGGAAGACGGCATCGTCGACAGGCTGCTGGTCGAACCGGGCGCAAAGGTCCCGGTCGGCGAGCCGATCGCATTGCTGCGCGGCGAAGGGGAAGAAGCGGCTCCGGCGCAACCCGTTGCACCGGCGGCGGTGCCCGCTGTCAAACCGGTATCGCAGCCCGAAAGGGTGGTGACCCGCGCTCCAGAAGGAACGAGGGTGAAAGTCTCTCCCGCCGCGCGGCGCCGCGCCGCGGAACTCGGCGTGGATATTTCGCGGGTCGAGGCCTCGGCCGCGGATGGCGTCGTCGCGCTTGCCGATGTCGAGCGCGCCGCGCAGCAGGCGCGTCCTGCGACAGCCGGCAAGCCCGCGGAAGCCGACCGGCTCGCAGCCATGCGTGCCGCCATCGGCGCGGCCATGGCGAAATCCAAGCGCGAAATCCCGCACTACTACCTGGGCGCAACCATCGACGTAACCCGCGCGCAGTCCTGCCTGGAACAGCAAAACGCCGGCCGCATGGTCGCCGAGCGGGTGCTGTTCGCGGCGGTTCTGATGCGGGCGGCAGCATTGGCGCTGGCGGACGTTCCCGAACTGAACGGGCACTGGACCGACGGACGTTTGCAGATCGCGCCAGCGGTCCATCTCGGTGTGGGCATCGCGTTGCGCGGGGGTGGTCTGGTGGCACCGGCGATCCACGACGCGGAGAAGAAAAATACGGTGGACATCATGCGAGCATTGGCCGACCTGGTCACCCGCGCCCGCAGCGGCGGCCTGCGAAGTTCGGAACTGAGCGACGCGACCATTACCATCACCAATCTCGGCGAGCAGGGCGTCGAGGAAGTGTACGGCGTCATTTATCCGCCGCAGGTGGCGCTGGTTGGATTTGGAAAAGTGCTGCCGCGCCCGTGGGTGGACGGCGGCAGCATCGTTGTACGCCAGACGCTGCGGGTCACGTTATCCGCCGATCACCGCGCCAGCGTCGGCCATCGCGGCGCACTGTATCTGGCCGCACTCGAACGCCTGCTGCTGGAACCGGAGAAACTCGCATGACCCGACAGGACATCCGCGCCGCCCTTATCGAAGCGCTTTCCGCCATCGCGCCCGAGGGCGATTATGCGGCGCTGCGTGGCGACCGGCCGCTGCGCGACCAACTCGACATCGACTCCTTCGATTTCCTCAACGTCGTCATCCGGCTTCACGACAAGCTCGGGGTCGACATACCCGAGGCCGACTACCAGAAACTGGCGACGCCCGACTCGGCGGTCGACTATCTGGCGTCGCGGCTCGGCGTTGCCTGATGACGCAGATCATTCCATGGCGGCATGGAGGCGGCACAGCGAGCCTGACCGTCCAGAGGGCCGCGGACGGATGAACGACAGCCCAGCGCGCTGGGAGCACTTTTCGCACGGGGCCGACATCGGCGTGCGTGGAATCGGTCCCGGGGTCGCGTCGGCTTTCGAGCAGGCTGCGGTTGCGCTCACCGCGGTGATTTGCAACCCGGACGCGGTGAAGCCGCTGAAGTCCCGCGCCTTCGAATGCGCGGCCCCGGATTACGAGATGCTGCTGGTCGACTGGCTCAATGCGCTTGTGTACTCGATGGCCACCGAACACATGCTGTTCTCGGAATTCGAAGTGCGGGTCACGGGCACCCGGCTGCATGCGTTGGCGCGCGGCGAGGACCTGAACCTCGCGCGGCATCAGCCGGCGGTGGAAATCAAGGGGGCGACCCTGACCGAGCTTTCGGTGCAGGAGCGCGAGGACGGCAGCTGGCTCGCCCAGTGCGTAGTGGACGTTTAAGCAAGTAACCAAGCCGATGGATCTGTCCCTTTTCGAGCGTGCGTCCGATTTCGAGTGGGTGATCGCGCCCCGGGGCGCGATGCGCGTGCCCGCGGTGATCTTTGCCAGCCGCGAGCTTGTCCGGCAGATGGATGACAAGGTTTACCAACAAGTCACCAATGTGGCTGCGCTGCCGGGCATCGTGAAGGCGTCGTATGCGATGCCCGATGCGCACTGGGGTTACGGGTTTCCGATCGGGGGCGTGGCCGCCTTCGATGCCGATCAGGGCGGTGTCGTGTCTGCAGGCGGCGTCGGCTTCGATATTTCCTGCGGCGTACGCTGCCTGCATACGGGCCTTTCGCTGAAAGACATCGTGCCGCTGCAGCAGAAGGTGGCCGATATTCTTTTTCAGCGCATACCGGCCGGCCTCGGCAGCACCGGCACGCTGCGGTTATCAGGCGGCGAAATGAATGCGATGCTTGCCGGCGGCGCCGCATGGGCGGTCGAGCGTGGTTATGGGCATGCCGGCGACCTGGAACGCATCGAGGAACACGGCCACATGCGCGGCGCCGAGACCTCGGCGGTTTCCGAGTTTGCCAAGAAGCGCCAGCGGGACGAAATGGGCACGCTCGGTTCGGGAAACCACTATCTCGAAGTGCAACGGGTGGCGGAGATTTTCGACGAGGAAGCGGCCGCTGCCTACGGCCTCGGGTCCGATGACGTCCTCGTGAGCATCCACTGCGGATCCCGCGGGCTCGGGCACCAGATCGGAACCGAATTTCTCAAGGAAATGGCGATCGCAGCGAAAAGCTACGGTATACAGCTTCCGGACCGGGAACTCGCGTGTGCGCCGATCCGCTCCGAAATCGGCCAGCGCTATCTTGGCGCGATGCGCGCGGCGATCAACTGCGCACTCGCGAATCGCCAGATCCTGACACAACTGACGCGGGATGCGTTCCGAGAACTATTTCCCCAGGTCTTCCTGCCTTTGCTCTATGACGTTTCGCACAATACCTGCAAGGTCGAAACCCATGAGGTGGACGGGAGAATGCGCGAGCTTTTCGTGCATCGCAAAGGCGCGACCCGCGCCTTCGGTCCCGGCCATCCGGACGTGCCCCCAAGCTTGCGCGCAGCCGGCCAACCGGTGCTGATCGGCGGCAGCATGGGAACTTCCTCCTACATTCTGGCAGGCTGCGCGAGCGGCATGGAGCGTGCGTTCGGCTCGGCGTGCCACGGCGCCGGGCGTGCGATGAGCCGTCATGAAGCGACCCGGACGTGGCAGGGACGCAAGGTCGTCGACGACCTTGCGGCACGCGGAATCCTGATTAGGAGCCCCTCGATGCGCGGTGTGGCGGAAGAAGCCCCTGACGCCTACAAGGACGTGACCGCCGTAGTCGATGCAGCCGAAGCGGCCGGATTGGCAAAGAAAGTGGCCCGGCTCGAACCGATGGTCTGCATCAAGGGTTAACGGGCGCCCGTCGCGAGGAAACGGCGGGAGGACCACTGTGGGACAAGACGTGCCAATTGTTCAAAGTTGCCGGGTGCCTCGGACGCCGCCGGATGCGCGGATCCTTCACTTTTTCTTCTGAAACTCCGACCATGCGTTCTCGAAGCTCGACTGCATCGTCTTCCACGCGCTCTCCGCGCCTTTGCTGACTTCCATCCAGGCGGCCTGGCTGGCGTCGCGGGTTTCGTTCAGGCGTTTGACGGTTTCGTCGCGTTGCTTTTCCAGTGCCTTGATCTGGGCTTCATACTGGGTCTTCACACCGGCCTGCGCCTTTTTTACTTCTTCTTCCCATTTGCCGAGCTTCGCATTCCACTCGTCGAGTTGCTTTTTCATCTGCTCTACATATTGCTCGCGCGTCATCATGGATTGCCCCTCCTCGTTGTTATGTGCCGTCCGCTTTCTTTATAGGCCAGAAAAACCCGCCGTGCCAGAGCGCAATTCTATTCGACCGTCAGCACGATGCTCAGTCCATGGGACGAATGGGGATGGACGATGCGCAACGTGACGGCCTGCATGATTTTCTCGAATCCGTCTTCCGATTGTGAAACAGTCTTGTGGGGGGCGGCGTGAATCGTGACCGGCCGATCCGTCGTCAGCACGACTTTGCCGCCCAGCACGCCGTCTTCCAGTGCCAGCGTCGTGATGTTCTGCCACGCGCAGGGTTGTCCGAATCCGCCGGGCACTTCGCCGTTGACGACGTAGCGCCCGAGGAAGCCATCGCAACTCGGCATCGCCAGGTTGACCTCGGTTTCCAGCGGCTTGTCCGCCTCGGCGGTCGTGTATTCGACGTTCAACCGGTTGCCGTCGATCGAAATGGTTTTGACGATCCCATCCGCCAGCAATTCGGCGCGAGCGCCCTGCACCGATGGCCGCCGGTATCGCACCGGCTGCCCGGTGCGCCGATCGATGAACAGAACGCGCGCAACGGGATCCGGTTCGAGGTCTTCGGGCGACACCGGATGGCGGAAATTGACGCGATCATGCGCGGAGGCAATGCCTTCGCCACGATGCTCGCCCTGCGCGGCGCGATGATCGCGGATCTTGCGGTAGTAGTGCTCGGTTCGCCGCGCCAGCGTGTCGCCGAAATTGTGGCGCAGCCGGTAGGCATCCAGTTCGTGGATTGCGCCGAGGCCGTCATCGCGGAGGACCGCCTGAAGCACTTCGTTGCCGACGAAGAATTCGTCGCAACCGTCGAGATCGAGATCGAGGACCGTTCGGTCGCGCCCGGCGGTCTTGTCGAGCGAGGCTTCCAGCTCGACGATCGCGTTCCATACCGCGCGGCGCAAATGCGGCAGGTAGATGCCGCCGAACAATCCGTGCCAGTAGGCGTCGTTGGCCTGCGCCAGGTGCAACAGTTCACGCATGCGCGCCGTCGCCTTGGTGCCGAGACCGGCGACGCGCGCGGATAATTGCTGCATGCGCTTGTGCATCCAGTTCGATTCGGCATAGCGCGACATGAAGTTGCGCCAGATGCCGCCGCGCAGAAAGGGCTTCGTCGTCTCATAACGATGGTGGTCTTTCTCCTGTTTGACCAGATCCGCGAACCGGTCCGCGCGCTCGGCATTCAGCGTCCATTCGTTCATCTCGATGTACGAGGTGGTCGGCAGGTAGACCACGCCCCGGGTGCGGTGCTCGCTGTGAAAGTCGCGATACAACGCGGGTTCGATCGACGGCGAGGCGAGCACGCCTTCGATGAATTGCTTCAGCCACTGTTTCTCGTAGACCCACTGGTAAGTCTCCGGCCAGATGCCCAGTTTTTCGATATCGTCGAAATAGATCGCCGCCGCGGCGCCGTCTTCGGTGGCCAGCGATTCGAGGTACTGGATCGCTTCGGGTGCGGTGGAAAACGGGATGCGGTACCGCAACGCTTCCGATATCGGGAACAAATCGAGGCGGTTGCCGCTTTCCTCCGTCGAAAAGTAGCCGGTCAGTTCTTCGTTGCGCTTGCCGGCGCAGAGGAAGTGATAGTCGTCGACCGTGACGTAGCGGATTGCGCCATCGGCGAGCGAGGACGCAACGGAAGATTCCCATACCCGTTCGGTGAGCCAGGCGCCGCTCGGCCGCTGGCCGAGCGATCCATGCAGCCGATTCGACAGCGCGGCAAGCTGTGAACGGCGGTCGCGTTCCGGGATCGATGCCAGTACCGGCTCGGTGTCGCCGCCGCCGAACATTTCCACCTGGCCGCGCGCGACCATCTCGCGCAACTTCGCCATGTCATCCGGATAGCGTTTGAGCAGATAGTCGAGCAGCCATCCGCTGAAATGCACGGACAGTTTGAATTGCGGATAGCCGTAGACGGTTTCCAGGAAAGGCTTGTAGCAACGCGCGTGGGCGTCGTCGATTACAAATTCAAAGTTGCCTGCCGGCTGATGGGCATGCACGCCGAAAAGCAGCGAAACTTTCTTGTTCATCCGGTCGTTCGATTCTCAGGGGTTATGCGGCACATTTTCCCGTAACCATGTCAGGACGCGCGGCGCATGGCGTTCGTGGCGTCCGAATCCACCCTGCCGCGGCTGACGGGAACATCGAGCTCGGCAGGAGCGGGCAGTTTCAGCAGCGCATACAGATAGGCGAGCTTCTCGCGATAGAGTTTGTCGAATGCCATCACCGATTCCGCGGGATTGTAATCGCCGAACCACCAGCACCAGTCGGATGCCTCGCAGTCGGCGAGCTGGCGCGTGGCTTGCGCCGATTCCCGGTCGTTCAACCGGCCGCTGGCGATGACCGAATCGAAGCTGCGCTTGGCGGCGCACAACAGATCCCACGCGCGGTTCTTGTCGTCACTGCCGATCCACGTGGCGAGATTGCCATACACCCAGCTTCCGGCCACCAGTTCGGGCAGCGGCGCGGCTTCACGTCTTTCATCGAGCAGTTGCGCAAAGGTGGCCGTCGCTATCTGCGTATGTTTTTCCAGCGCCGCGTAGAGTTCGTCGAGAAAATAATAGCCGTTGTATGGGTAATATTCCCAGGCATTCTCGCCATCGAGAATCACGCTGACCACCGGCCGCGTGACTCCATCCGCATTGGCCGCAATGTTCTCGAGTGTGCCGACGAAATGCGCCGCCGCGTCATTGCCGTTCCATTTCGCGTATTCAAATCCGATCAGGTCGGACAGGCGATCGTCCCGAAAGAAACAGGTGATCGCGGTTTGTCCGCTGCCAATGCGGTAGGGCTTGAAAAGATAGTCAGGTCGCTCGGGCAGCGTGCCGACGCTCCTCAGCAGGCTGTGGGCCAGGACACCCTCGCCGCTGGCCATCCATCCGCAGCCGGCGTGCGCCAGCAAATCGGCGAATTCGCGCGACACCGCGCCTTCCGCCGGCCACATGCCGCGTGGCGGCTGGCCGAAGCGCCGGGCATGACTCTGCTTTGCCGCGTGCGCTTGCGCGAGTGCGCGCTCGCGTCCGCCAGGATAGTTCGGACTCTGCGGCAGTGGCGCGCCCGGCGCGGCTTCCCGCGCGACTTCGAAGGAAAGCAGCAGCGGGCCGATCGGATGGTACTCGGGCGTCGTGGTCAGTTCGATGCGGCCCGCTTCGAACAATTTGCGGTAGCGCGGAATGACATCGCGCACTTCGCGGCCGATGATTTCGAGCAACTGCATGCGGTCATCGTGCGAAAAGCCGTGCGCCTTGGCAATCAGCTGCGGCACGATGTCGTCGCGGCGGCGCACCGTCTCGCCCATCCAGGAGATGTGATACCAGCTCAACAGATCGCCGAGATATTGCGCCGACAGGTACGCGACACCCGTCTCGCCGTGGTTCTGCGCCAGCTGGAAGAATTCGAGCAGCCTCGTATAGGCCGGGTAAGGGTCGATCAGCTTCTGCTGGTTGGCCCTGAAGCAGGACTTCAGCACGAGGTCGCGCCCGGCCTGATCGAGTTGCCGCAGATCCGGTTGCGCCAGCAGGCGCAACAGCGGGTCGCGAAATTGCCCGGTGGCGAACTGGTCGGCGTAATCCTCGAGCTGGTCGAGCAGCACCGGCGTGAAATTCAGCACCACGCGCACGCCGGGGTGCGCTTCGAGGTGCGCGGCCATGTCGCTGTAGTCCTTGATGGCGTGCAGATAGACCCACGGCTGCGCGAATTCTCCGCTGGCATGGTCGCGGAAATCCGGCTGGTGCATGTGCCACAGGATCACCAGATCGAGTTTTTTCGGGTCGCTCATGAAATATCCAAGTCGCGGCTCCGGCCCCGGCCGCTCGGCATGCCCGGTTCAGCGTTGATGAAATACTTCCTGGCCAAGCATTTCCGGCGTGATCAGCGTAATGCCGCGCTCTGAAACATGGAAGCGCCGCCGGTCCTCTTCCGGATCGAAGCCCGCGGTGAGACCTTCGGGCAGCACGCAACTCTTGTCCACCACGGCGCGTCGAAGCTTCACATTCCGGTTCACGATGACGTCCGGCAGGATCACCGAGTCCTCGATCCTGCCGTAGCTGTGCACGCGTACATTCGAAAAAAGCAGCGAGCGTTTCACCGTGGTACCGCTGATGAGGCAACCGCCGGACACCACTGAATCGACCGCCCCGCCGCGCCGGCCTTCGTCGTCGAACACGAATTTGGCTGGCGGCAATTGCTCCTGATGCGTCCAGATCGGCCAGTCCTTGTCATACATGTTGAGATCCGGCGTGACCCGCGTCAGGTCCAGGTTCGATTCCCAATAAGCATCGACCGTGCCTACGTCCCGCCAGTAAGCGGCCTTGTCGCGCTGACCGACGCAACTGTCGTCGAAGCGTTGCGCATACACCCGGTAGCGCGGCACCAGATGCGGGATGAGGTCTTTGCCGAAGTCATGGCTGGAATTGGGCGTGATGGTATCGCGCACGAGTTGTTCGTACAGAAATGGTGCGTTAAACACGTAAATGCCCATGCTCGCGAGCGCCATGTCCGGCCGGCCGGGAATGGATGGCGGATTGGCCGGCTTTTCGACGAAATCGGTGACCCGCCAGTCGTCATTCACCCCCATGACGCCGAACGCCGTGGCTTCCTCCCGGGGCACTTCCAGGCAAGCCACAGTCATGTCTGCATTTTTCGCGACGTGGTAGGCCAGTACTTTGCCATAATCCATCTTGTAAATATGGTCGCCGGCCAGGATCAGGATGTAGTCCGGCTCGTAGGAGCGCAGGATGTCGAGGTTCTGGTATACCGCGTCGGCCGTTCCGAGGTACCAATTCTCTTCCGTGGTGCGTTGCGAAGCGGGCAGGATATCGACGAACTCCTGAAAGCGGCCGTCGAGGAAACTCCAGCCGCGCTGGATGTGCCGGATCAGGCTGTGCGATTTGTATTGCGTCGCCACGCCGATGCGGCGGATCCCGGAATTCACGCAGTTCGACAAAGGAAAGTCGACGATGCGGAATTTGCCGCCGAACGGGACGGCCGGTTTGGCACGCCAGTCGGTCAGGTTCTTCAGCCGGCTGCCGCGGCCGCCGGCCAGCACGAGGGCATAGGTATTCTTGGTCAGGACGCTGACGAAGCGGACATTGAGGTCGGTGTCGATCATGATGATTCCTGATGCAGACGTTGGAGGATCGGGTTTGCGGCCCGCTGTCATGCCTGCTTGTGTCCATGCCGCGGCCGGCCGCCATCCACGGATCTGCCGTCGGATGTTCAGCCGGCGTCAAAGAAAGGCCCGAACCGGGAGGCTCTGCTTATAATAGGTGTGACGTTGTCCGCCGTCACGAATTCCCTGATGGCACATGGCGCCTTCCCACGATGATTGCCACTCTCCAACTTCCCGCAGCCAATGATTTGGACGCCCTGATTGGCGCCCGCCATCATGATCCGTTCAGCCTGCTCGGGTTGCACCGCGCCGGCCGGGACTGGTCCCTGCGCGTGTTCCGGCCTTACGCTACGGGCGTTTCGGTACGCACGGCGACAGGGTTCGAGCCCATGAAACGGATCCATGCCAAGGGGGTATTTGCCTGGCAGGGTGCCGATGCGCCGGCGCAGCCGGTCGTATTGCGGGTCAGCGAATCGGGGCGGGAGTTCGAATCCTTTGATCCCTATACCTTTGCACCGGCGATCGGCGCGGACGATTTGTATCTGTTCAACGAAGGCCGCCTGGAACAGGCCTATCGGGTACTCGGCAGCCGTCTCGAACAGCGCGAGGGCGTCAGCGGCGTGTGTTTTGCCTGCTGGGCGCCGAATGCCGCGAGGGTCAGCGTGGTCGGCGAATTCAATCGCTGGGACGGGCGCGTACACCCGATGTCGGCGCATGGGTTGAGCGGCGTGTGGGAGTTGTTCATTCCCGGCATCGATGCCGGCTCGCTCTACAAATACGAGATCCGCAACCGCGCCACCGGCGAAGTATTCGTGAAGACCGATCCGTACGCCCGTTTCCACGAATTGCGTCCCGGCACGGCCGCGCAGGTCGTCGCCGATGACTATGCGTGGCGCGACCAGGAGTGGATGAGCGCGCGTTCGCGCTGGGATTGGTTGCATGCGCCGGTCAATATCTACGAAGTGCATGCCGGCTCGTGGCGGCGCCACCCCGACGGCCGTTTCTACACCTACGCGGAACTGGCGCAAAGCCTGATCCCCTATGTCGTCGAGATGGGTTACACCCATATCGAATTGTTGCCGATATCCGAACACCCGCTCGACGAATCCTGGGGTTACCAGACCACGGGTTATTTCGCGGTGACCAGCCGGTTCGGCACGGTCGACGCATTCAAGGCCTTCGTCGATGCCTGCCACCAAGCCGGAATCGGCGTCCTCCTCGACTGGGTGCCCGCGCATTTTCCGACCGATGCGTTTTCGCTGGCGCGCTTCGATGGCACCGCACTCTACGAACACGCAGACCCCCGTCTGGGTTTCCACCAGGATTGGGGCACGCACATATTCAACTACGGCCGCAAGGAGGTGAAAAGCTTCCTGCTCTCCAGCGCGCACTACTGGCTGGCGGAGTGCCACATCGACGGATTGCGCGTCGACGCGGTCGCCTCGATGCTCTATCTCGATTACTCGCGCAAGGCCGGCGAATGGATTCCCAACAAGTACGGCGGCCGCGAAAATCTGGACGCCATCGAGTTCCTGCGCGAGCTGAATGTGATGGTGCACCGGGATTTTCCGGGCGCGCTGACTTGCGCCGAGGAATCCACCGCGTGGCCGATGGTGTCGCGGCCGGTGTATCTCGGCGGACTCGGCTTCTCCATGAAGTGGAACATGGGCTGGATGAACGACACGCTGGCGTACATGCACAACGATCCGGTTCACCGCCGCTTCCACCACAACCAGCTCACCTTCGGCCAGGTCTATGCCTACAGCGAGAACTTCCTGCTGCCGCTGTCGCATGACGAAGTGGTGCACGGCAAGGGGTCGCTGCTCGGCAAGATGCCGGGGGATGCCTGGCAGAAATTCGCCAACGTGAGGTTGCTGCTTGCCTACCAGTTCACCGCGTCCGGCAAGAAACTCATTTTCATGGGCAACGAGTTTGCCCAGGGACGCGAATGGCGCGCGGGCGGAGAACTCGACTGGGGATTGCTCGGCATCGACTGGCACCGCGGCGTGCAAACCATGACGCGCGATCTTTCCCGCCTTTACCGCGCCGAACCCGCATTGCACGAACTCGAATTCGAGCCGGACGGTTTCCGCTGGATCGATTGCAACGACGCCGACCAGTCGATCCTGTGCTTCGAGCGCCGCGCCCGCGACGGATCGTCCATGGTGGTGGCGCTCAATTTCACCCCGGTGCCCAGACACGGCTATCGCGTCGGCCTGCCGCATTCCGGCGCCTGGCGGGAAGTGTTCAACAGTGATTCGGTGTTCTACGCCGGCTCCAATTCCGGCAATGCCGGAATCATTGCCTCGCAACCTTTTCCCTGGATGGGCCACGATCAGTCTGCCGCCATTACATTGCCACCGCTGGGCGCCCTCATCCTGCGGCGTGAAGGGCCGTAGATTCCGTGAATGCCGTGAAATTCGCGAAGCCTTCGGCCCGCCCGATGCCGCGGTGAAGTAATTACGACATTCACGGCTCTTACGACCAGATGCGCGACCACGCCGAAATACAATAACAACGATGGCTGTCCCCGAGAAACTCAAGGTTCTCTTTGCGACTTCGGAAGTCGCGCCCCTCATCAAAACTGGCGGGCTGGCCGATGTCAGCGCCGCGCTGCCTGTTGCGTTGGCCGCACTCGGGGTGGATATCCGCGTGCTCGTGCCGGGCTATCCGCAAGTGATCGACGCGCTCAAGACGCGAAGCCGCGCGGCGATATTGCCGGGATTGCCGGGTATTCCTCCGGCGACTTTGATCGCGTCGAAGCTCCCCTCGGGTTTGCCGCTGCTCGTGGTCGAGTGTCCGATCTACGATCGCAATGGCGGGCCCTATCAGGATGCCACCGCCACCGACTGGCAGGACAACGACCTGCGCTTTGGCCTGCTTTCCTACGTCGGCGCATTGCTGTCCACGCCGGGCACGCCGTTTACCGCCTGGAAACCGGACATCGTCCATTGCAATGACTGGCAGACCGGGCTCACGCCCGTCTACCTGAATTACGTGCACGGCGCGCGCGCGCGCGCCGTCATGACCATCCACAATCTCGCGTACCAGGGCATTTTTCCGCCACAGAGCGCGAACCGGCTGGGGTTGCCGCCGCAGGCGTTTTCTATCGACGGCGTGGAGTATTACGGCAACCTGTCCTTCCTGAAGGGCGGGCTGCAGTTCGCCGATCGCATCACGACGGTGAGCCCCAGCTATGCGCGGGAGATCCAGACCGAGCCGCTCGGGATGGGGTTGCAGGGCCTGCTCTCCCATCGCAAGGACGTGCTCACCGGAATTCTCAACGGCATCGACGTCGATGCGTGGGATCCGGAATCGGATCCCTACATAGAACGCTATTACAATGCCTCGAGACTGGCGGCAAAGCAGGACAACAAGCGTGCGCTGCAGTTGCGCATGGGCCTACAAGACGCGCAGCAAATGCCGTTGTTCGGCGTGGTCAGCCGGTTGACGGACCAGAAAGGGCTCGACGTGCTGGCCGGCATTGCCGACGACCTCGTCAAGCTGCCGGCACAACTGGTCGTCCTCGGTTCGGGGGATCCTGCGTTGCAGCGCCGTTTCCGAGAGCTCGCGCAACGATACGCAGGCAGGATTGCCGTGCAGATCGGATTCGACGAAGGCCTGTCTCACCAGATCGAAGCCGGCGCGGATCTGTTCGTAATGCCATCGCGTTTCGAGCCGTGCGGGCTGAACCAGATGTATAGCCAGCGCTACGGCACGCCACCACTCGTGCATGGCACCGGCGGGTTGCGCGATTCGGTGGTCGATTGCTCGCCGGCGACGTTGAAGGATCACACGGCAACCGGATTCGTATTCACGCCGCTGGATGCAGCCACGCTGCTGGAAAATTGCCGCCGGGCCGTCGCGGCCTATGGCGACCAGAGAATCTGGCGGCAATTGCAGAAGAACGGCATGAAACGGGAGTTCAGCTGGGAAGCCCGCGCCCAGCAATATCTGCACTTGTATCGCGCGCTGCCTGTTGGCTAGCAGCCTGTCGGACTTGAGTTGATATTGCGAGCCATAGCGGCCATGGAAAGCAAGCGGGACAGAGAAAGCAGTGAATTGCGCGCGATGCGCTCTGAGTGGGGCGCGCGCACCCGTACCTGCCCGTTTATCCTGCCATGACCGCCATCCGTTTGATGTTCCATGCCATCGTGACCAACTTCCACTCCCCTTGCACGGCCGCCAAGCCACGCAACAGGAACTGCCGGAAGCGCATCACCGACTTGA
>JANXPQ010000283.1 GCA_025357235.1 Betaproteobacteria bacterium | reverse complement strand
CAAGACCAACGCGCAGTTCTATTCCGCCATCACCGCGCAGACCATCGGCAATACCGCGATCCGGTTTTTCGTCGGCCTTTCCGTTGCGTTCGGCATCGCTGCGGTATTGATCGTCTCGGTGGTGCAGAAATCGAAGGAGATCGGCATCCTGCGCGCGATGGGTGCCTCGCGCGGGCAGATCCTGCGGGTATTCCTGCTGCAGGGCGCGGTGCTGGGGTTCGCCGGTTCCTTGTTCGGTTCGGCGATCGGCGCGGCGGCGCTCATGCTGTGGCAGACCTACATGATCAATCCCGACGGCACGCCGTTCGTGCCCATCGATTTCGCACCGCGCCTGTTCATCCTGTCGGCGGTTCTGGCGATGCTGACCGGATTGGCGGCGGCGGTGGCGCCGGCGCTGCGCGGCGCGCGGCTCGACCCGGTGGTGGCGATCCGTGGCTGACGTCCTGCGGCTCGATGGCATCCACAAGGCGTACAACGCCGGCACGCCGATCGAGATCGAGGTTCTGCACGGCATCGATCTCGTGCTGCGCGGCGGGGAATTCTGCGCGCTGATGGGACCATCGGGTTCCGGCAAGAGCACGCTGCTCAACGTGATCGGCCTGCTCGACCGGCCCACCGGCGGGCGGCTGTTCATCGACGGCCGCGACACCGGCGGCCTGGACGACCATGCGCTGACCCTTTTGCGCGGCCACAGCATCGGTTTCGTGTTCCAGTACCACTATCTGCTGCCCGCATTTACCGCGGCCGAAAACGTCCTGATGCCGATGCTCGTCGACCGCGGCCGGCCGGACGCTGCGATGCGCCGCCGCGCGGAGGAACTGCTCGACAGCGTGGACCTCGCGCGCTGGCGCAACAGTCTCGTCACCAACATGTCGGGCGGACTACAGCAACGGGTAGCGGTAGCCCGGGCCCTGGCAATGAATCCGTCCCTGGTTCTGGCGGACGAGCCCACCGGCAACCTGGATACCAAGGCGGCACAGGGAGTATTCGACCTCATGCGGCGCGTGAACCGGGAGCACGGCACGACGATCCTGCTGGTGACCCATAACCACGACCTCGCGGCGCAATGCGACCGCATCGTCCAACTGGTGGACGGACGTGTGGTCGCCTGAAATGCGACGCCCCTATCGTTGATTGCGGGGCTTGGACAGCGGCGCACCGACCGGCCAACTCGCGGCCGGGTTGTCGCCTGCGCGGCTGGCTTCCGGAACGGGAAAGAAGCAAACCAGCGGGCACGGCGGCGCGCAGTCGTGTTCCCGCGCGCATTCGCCCTGGCTCTGGTCCAGAGCCACGTATGCGCGACACATCTTGCAGAAATGCAGGGGGGAATTGAACATGATCATGTCCTCCAATGACGCGCGCAATGCGAAAGCGCGGGCGTTCGCGCGCAGGTTCATGCGACGGGAAAACCCACGGTCTGGGCCAGCAGAATGCGTTCATGCAGGGCGAGACCCATGGCGGCAGCCAGTTTCTTGCGGTCCACGAGACCGCGCACTACGGTGGCGAGCCCCGTGGCCGCACAGAACAGATAGACATTCTGCGCGATGACCCCGGCATCGACGGCCGCAAGAAATTCGCGCTCGTCCGCACCGGCTTCGCTCATTCGTGAAAAGTCGGCCACGTACACCAGGTTGAGCGGTGCATGGCCGACGAAATCCTGCATCCCGGTGAGCGCGCGCAGATCCGCTGAGGCGACCGGTTGCAGCGCATGTCCCGCCGCGTCGTAGCGAAAGAGACCGTCCGCAAGCGCCGCATAAACGGAAATCTCCTGCCAGTTGCGCGCCGAGGGCGCCGTGCGCCCGCCGCTGTCCGGCCGGTTGATGCCGAATGCAGCCCACAGCAACGTCGAGAGCGTGTCGCGGGGCAACGGCTTCGGCGCGAACTCCCGGGTGCTTCTGCGCTGCTTCAGCGCCTGCATCAGCGTGGCAGCCGGCCCGGTCTGCGGGGGCGGCAGGGCGATCGATTGGGAATTTTGAACTGCGGAGACGATAGGCATGGAATGGCGTCCCTCCTGGCAAGTGTGGTGCGTCCGAATCCCGGCCCTGCGCATTGCGAATGATGTCGGCGTTCTGGTTACCGCTTGCCGGGTGCTTTGCCCTTGTCGCGCCGCGAGTCGGAGGACGCGGCAGCCGTGCGCTTGTGCGCTGTGCGATGCGCATTGCCGGCGCCGCCCGGTGCCGGAGTGCGTTTCTCCAGCGCGATGCCGCCGAGCTCGATCGCGATCCCGGCTGCAATCGCGATCAGGCCGCCGATGGTTTCGACCGCGGCGAACAACATCACGGCGCCGGCGAATATCAGCAAGGCGGATACTAGTCTGCGCAGATTCCGGTGTTTGGCTGGCATGATTTCCAATCAGTACGTGGAGCCGGATGTCGTGCGCCAGGTCGGGCGCAGGCGTTTCATTTCAGCGACTTCAGGTAAGCGACGAGATCGTCGCGCTCTACAGGATCCCGCACGCCGATCGGCATGATCGTCCCGTGCACCTCATCCGAGGGAGAAGCCAGATAGCGCTGCAGCGCTGCCTCGTCCCAGATGATGCCGGACTCATACAGGCTCCTGCCGTAAGGCGTGCCGGCCACCGTGCCCGCCCTGCGGCCGATGAGTCCGACCAGCGACGGGCCCGCGCTGGATGCCGTTTTATTATCGCCATGGCACGCAATGCAGGTGCGTTGATAGGCCAGCCTGCCGCGTGCCGCGTTACCCTCGGCGAAGGCGCTCGGCACTCCCCCGGACAATACCCCGGCCGTCGAAAGCCATGCAACCGCGGCAATTCTTGTCAGACGCCTCATGCGAAACTCCCGCTTGCGTTTTAAACTCCAAACCTGCAACCCATCGTACGTCCGCAAGCGCAGGCTGGTTTGAGCCAGATCAAGGATGTGCCGGGGATTTCCATCCCCGAGTCTTGATCCGCGTCAACGCCATCCCCGGCGCGGGCCTGTATGTTCGGACCTTGCTTCGCATCACCGCCGTCGACGCAGCGGACGAAGCGGGAGCGGTAACCCGCTTCTTTGAAGAAGTTTCGCAGCGGTGCGTTATCGGCAAAATGAACATGATCAGATGGATGGGGGCAGTTCTGGCGGGATTGCTTGCCCTGCAGGCGGGAGCGCGGGAATTCGAATCCGGCGCCGAGCTGGCCCCGCTCTTTGAACGAGAGATCGATCGGCGCCTGGACCTGCCGGTCGAGGAACGCGGCCGCTATGCTGGATTTCTGGCGGCCGAACTCGAGCAGTCGGCGTTATCCGGCTTGCAGCCGCAATTTTTCGTGCTGGTGGACAGAAACCCGCGCGTCCAGGCGATCATGATCTATTGGCAGTCCGCTTCGGGAGAGTACTTCTTCATAGGCGCGTCGCTTGCTTCCACCGGCCGACCCGGGGAGTTCGAACACTTCCAGACGCCGGTCGGCGTATTCGAGCACACCATCGCCCATTTCGACTTTCGGTCCGAGGGGACGAAGAACTCGATGGGCATACGTGGCTACGGCGAAAAGGGGATGCGCGTGTATGACTTCGGCTGGGAACAGGCGAGGCGCGGATGGGGAAGGGGGGGTGAAAGCCCCATGCGGCTGCAGATGCACTCCACGGATCCGGATCTGCTCGAGCGCCAGATCGGCAGCCCCCAATCCAAGGGGTGCATACGCATCCCGGCAACGCTGAATGTGTTCATCGACCGGTACGGGTTGCTCGATGCCGACTACGAATGGGCCATGCTCGAAGGCAAGAACATCTGGGTGCTGCGGCCCGACCGCGAATCCACGGCGTGGTCCGGCCGTTATCTCGTCATCGTTGATTCGCAAAGGACCCGGCGCCCGGATTGGGCTCGGACATCGTCCCCTTAACGAGATCACGCCCGGACCCCGGGGACGCAGTCGCAAGTGACCGGGCCGGCGTTCGCGGTTCGCAACCACCGCCGGATCGGCGAACGATACCAGCGTTTCGTTTTCGTGCTCCGCTCCGGCCGCGGCTGTATCGGCGGTGAGAGGCCCTAGAGCTTCGGCTGGGGTGCGTGGGCGTAAGTGCGCTCGTGTACCCGCTCGCAGTCCAGGCAACGCAGTGCGGTCGGCTGCGCGAGCAGTCTTTCTAACTCGATTTCCCCGCCGCAGTCAAGGCACGACCCGTAGCTGCCGCCGTCGATCCTTTCCTGTGCCGCCTCCAGCGCGCAGTTCCTCCAGGTCGCGCGACAACTCGGCATTGCCGAGATCCGCTATCAGGTCCGCTGACGCGCTATCGCCCACGTCCGTTACCTCGCCCGCGAGCAGACTGTATGGCTCGTCGCGCGATCGGGCCGCATCGCGGTGAATCTCCGACTCGAGCGCCTCGTGGCGTTCGTCGATCATTGCGCGCAGTCTTGCCAGCTGCTCTGGTGTAAGCACGGGTTATCTCCTTATCAAGTGCAAGTGGAACATGTTCATCGCTGCCTCGCGAGGTATGTGATCGTACGGGCGAGAATCGGCGCGATCGGGACGACCCGAACGTGCGTGTCGGGTGCGCCCGGCACGCTGTCGGTGGTGATGATACTCCGCGCCGCTCCCGCTCTGATCCGTTCGAGGCAGCCCCTGCCATGCCGCCTTCCCGGGGCACAACGGTCACGGGCAGCAGCATGGCGCCAGTCAAGCTTGATCTTGGTCAAGTGCCGGCGATCGATTAGCGTCTACAAAGGAAAGTGGGGGGCGCAGCATTGGGCGCGGATGGCCGCGCACATTACGGGTTTGCCTGCCACCACTGGCGGTCGATTCATCTTGAATTCAAGGAGGAGACATCATGACCATGCTGAAAGTGATCGAAGTCCTCGCCCAATCGAGCAAGAGCTGGGAGGATGCGGCGCAACAGGCAGTCAAGGAGGCAGCGAAGACGGTTCGAAACATCAAGTCGATCTATATCCATGACATGGAAGCCACCGTCGAGAACGGCAAGATTGCGAACTACCGGATCAACGCCAAGATTTCGTTTCTGCTCGAATGAAGCGGAGACGGTCGGCGCATGCTCCGGGAACAGGAAGGGGTCGATCAGGCCGCTGAGGGCCAGAGGAGGTTGGTTCAGGCGCTGCGCGATCCCGCCTGCTATCCGCACCCCGTGGGGAGCATTTCGATCATCGAGACCCACATCTCGTTCGTGGTCCTGACCGGAAGCTTCGCCTACAAGATCAAGAAGCAGGTCGACTTCGGGTTTCTGGATTTCACCACGCTGGAAAAGAGACGGTTCTACTGTCAGGAGGAGTTGAGGCTCAATGCGCGCTTCGCGCCGCTGGTCTATCTCGACGTTGTGGCCATCGGCGGGACGCGCGAAATTCCCAGAGTGGGCGACGACGCGCAGGCCATCGAATATGCGGTCAAGATGCGCGAATTTTCGCAGGAGGTGCTCGCCGACAGGATGCTTGCCCGGGGCGAGCTGGCGCCGCTGCAAATGGACGCGCTGGCCGGTCTGGTGGCGCAATGTCATGCCCGCGCGCCCAGTTCCGCGGAAGGCGACGCGTATGGGGCGCCGGAGGCGATACTGGCAAGTGCCGCTCAGAACTTCAGCCAAATCCGGGCTATGCCGCCGACTGCGCAGCAACTGCCGGTTGTGGACGGCATAGAAACCTGGACGCGGCAGGAGCATGCACGTTTGTACCAGGTGTTTGCGCGGCGCAAGCGCGAAGGGCGGGTGCGCGAATGCCACGGCGATCTTCATCTGGGAAACATCGTATTTCTGGACGGCGAGTTGAGGCCTTTCGATTGCATCGAATTCAATCCGGATTTGCGCTGGATCGACGTGATGAACGAAGTCGCGTTTCTGGTCATGGACCTCCACGCAGCCAACCACGCGGATCTCGCCAGACGGTTCCTGAACGCCTATCTGGAATCCTGCGGCGACTACGATGGGCTGCGCGTGCTAAATTATTACTTCGCGTATCGGGCGATGGTGCGAGCGAAAATCGGCCTGATGCGCGTGCGCCAGCTCGAGTCCGCAAATGAAGGCGCGGGGCCGTTGCGGGAAAGCTGCCATCACTATCTTGAGCTCGCCGCGGACTGTGCACGCCCGCGCCCGGGTTTCGTTGCGATTACGCACGGCTTCTCAGGCAGCGGCAAGACCACGCTGTCGCGATCGCTGGTTGAGCTGAGCGGTGCGATCCGGATCCGATCCGACATCGAAAGGAAGCGCATGCAGGGGATTTCGTCGACGGCCCACCAGCAAACGGCCCTCGCCAGCGGTCTTTACGCCGCGGACGTCACCGATTCGACCTACCAGCGGCTGCTGGAACTGGCAGGGACCATCCTCGAATCCGGACACGGTGTGATCGTCGACGCTACCTTCCTCAAGCGGCGGCATCGGGACCTGTTCCGCGCCTTTGCGGCAAGTAGGCGCGTCCCGTTTTCGATTGTGGATTTCACCGTCCGCGAAGAGATTCTTCGCGAGCGCATCGCCGCTCGGCTCCGGCAGGGCCAGGACGCATCGGACGCGAATCTGGCGGTGCTCGAACATCAGCTCTCGACGCACGAATCATTGCAAGCCGACGAATGCGCATTCGTATTCACTTACGACGCTTCCGGAACGGCCGATGACGCGCAGCGTTCGCAGGCCTGGATCCCATTGTTGCAGCGCCTGTTGCCGCCTCCCGGCTGAGTCCGGCGATGCCGCAGCCGCTTGATCTGCGTCAAGTCGGGGTCGTATGCATGAAGCAAAATGCAATCGTTATCAATCGATGGAGGCAACCATGCCAATCGGTGAAATCTGCAGTCGCAACGTTGTTTGCGCGAAGCGGGACACTGTCGTGAAAGTGGCGGCGCAGTTGATGCGCGAGCACCACGTCGGCAGCGTGGTGGTGGTTGAGGAAATGGTCGAAAAACGCATTCCGACCGGAATCGTCACGGACCGCGACATCGCCGTAGCCGTGGTCGCGCTGGGGCTCGATCCCGAAGTCATCCAGATCGCGGACATCGCGGCCGGCGACCTGGTCACCGTGCGCGAGGACTGGGACCTCTCCGAGGTCGTGGAATTGATGCAGATCCGCAGCCTCAGGCGCATGGTGGTCACCGATGTGCACGGCCATCTCGTCGGCATCGTTACAGCCGATGACGTGCTGTCCGTGCTTGCCGAGGAGATGAGCGAACTGGCTTCCATGGTCGGCGGGGAACGCAAACGCGAAGAGGCATTGCGCAAGGTCATGGCCTGAGCAGAAACCAAACCCCATGGAAACCCCTATCCAGATCGTATTTCACGAAGTGGCGCATTCCGCGGCGCTCGAAAGCCTGATTCGGGAAAAGGCGGGAAAGCTCGCGAACGTTTTTCCGCGGCTGATGCGCTGCCATGTCAGCATCGAGCAACCGCATCGCCACAAGCAGCAGGGCAATCCGTTCAATGTGCGCATCGCGTTGCACGTTCCGGGTGGCGAACTGGTCGTGAACCGCGACCACCACGAAGATGTCTACGTGGCGTTGCGCGACGCCTTCGATGCGGCGCGCCGGCAGATCGAGGAGCACGCGCAGAAGATGCGCCGCGAAGTGAAGCATCATGCCAACGGCCAGCCGGCATCGGCAAACCGACAGGAGAGCAGCAATGAAGGGGAGTGAGCCGCGGGGTCACGACAAATCCCATCGCGACCGGCAGATCGAAGAAGTCGGGCACGATCCGTATCACGCGCGCAGCAAACCGGCCGAGCCGGCCGTGTGTCCGCAATGCGGCGTCGTTTATCACAAGGGACGCTGGCAACGCGCCGCCCGGCCGGCGAAGGCAACCGAGCACCTGTGCCCGGCATGCCACCGGATAAATGATCGGGCTCCTGCGGGTTACGTCACGCTGGCCGGCGCATACATGGACGCGCACGGCGAAGACGTACTGCGGTTGGTCCGGAACGAGGAGTCTCGCGAAGCGCAGGACCATCCGCTCCAGCGCATCATGGGGATCGAGAACAGGGAAGGCGTGGTCACGGTTACCACCACCGACCTGCACCTGGCACGCCGGATCGGCGACGCATTGCACGGAGCCTTCCACGGGGAACTCGTCATCAAGTACAGCCCGGACGAATATCTGGTCCGGGTGTACTGGACGCGCTAGCACCATGCCCTGGACCCGCGACCACTTTCCCGCTGCGATGAGTAACCTCGAACCCGGAACCCGGGACAAGGCCATCGAGATCGCGAACGCGCTGCTGGGGGAAGGGCATGACGACGGGTTTGCCATCCGGGTTGCGATCGCCCGTGCGCACGAATGGGCGGAGCGCCACGTGGCCCCGCCCGGCGGACCCGGCCGTTTCTAGCCGGTCCAAGAGCAGATGAGTACGCCGCAAGTGCACCTGGCTTATGCGCCGAGGGGCGTTGGACTCGCCTATGCGGTTGTCTACCTCGAGAAGGACCC
>JANXPQ010000238.1 GCA_025357235.1 Betaproteobacteria bacterium | reverse complement strand
CACTCGCCCGCATCAGACTCGGTCTACAGGATTGCCTGTATCTGGGCAATCTCGACGCGAAGCGCGACTGGGGTCACGCCCGCGACTACGTGGAGGCGCAGTGGCTGATGCTGCAACAGCCGCGACCGGAAGATTTTGTCATTGCCACCGGAGAGCAGCACAGCGTGCGGGACTTTGTCAACGCGGCTGCCGCGGAGATCGACTTTCATCTGAACTGGAAGGGCACGGGCATCGAGGAAAAGGCCTACGACATCGACGGTAATTGCGTGATAGCTGTAGATACCCGCTACTTCCGGCCGGCAGAGGTCGAGACACTGCTCGGGGACCCGACCAAGGCGGCGGAAAAACTTGGCTGGAGACCACGGGTGCGATTCGCGGAACTCGTCGCCGAGATGATGCGCGAAGACATGAAGGCCGCAGAGCGGGACGAGCTGTGCCGGCGCGAAGGATTCAGAGTATTTGACTTCCATGAGTGAACACATGCAGAGCCACCAGAGGGTGTTTGTCGCTGGCCATCGCGGGCTGGCCGGCTCGGCGATCATGCGTGCCTTGCGCAGTCGCGGCTATGCCAACCTGGTCACACGCAACCGCGCCGAACTCAACTTGCTGGACCGCGCAGCCGTGTCCGAGTTTTTTCGCCAACAGCGGCCTGATCATGTGTTCCTTGCCGCCGCAAAGGTCGGCGGAATCCTTGCCAACAAGGATCATCCAGCCGGGTTCCTGCTGGAGAACCTGGCGATCCAGAACAACGTGATCGAGGCAGCGCATGAATGCGGTGTGCGCAAGCTGTTATTCCTCGGATCGAGTTGCATCTACCCGCGCGACTGTCCCCAGCCGATCCGCGAAGAGTATCTTCTGTCCGGAAAGCTCGAGGCGACCAACGAGGCATACGCAATAGCCAAGATCGCCGGACTGAAACTGTGCGCGGCATATAACCGTCAGCACGGCACCGATTTCCTGTGTGCGATGCCGACCAATCTGTACGGGCCGGGCGACAACTACGATCTGCGCAGCTCCCATGTGCTGCCGGCACTCATTCGAAAATTTCACGAAGCCCGGGAACGTAACCAGAGCAAGGTCGTAGTGTGGGGGACCGGGGCTCCGTTGCGCGAATTTCTATACAGCGACGATCTTGGTGAGGCGCTCGTGTTCCTGATGCAGCAATGCAAAGCCGAGCAAACCGGCGAGGCAATCAACGTCGGGACCGGTGAGGACATTTCAATTCTGGAGCTGGCCCGCAGGATCTCGGAACTTGTCGGATTCAGGGGCGAACTGGAGTTCGATGCTGAAAAGCCGGACGGCACTCCGCGGAAACTTCTCGATGTTTCGCGCATCCATGCGCTCGGATGGCATCACCGGGTATCGCTGGAAGAAGGATTGCGGCAGACGTATTCAGCCTATCAGCAGTCACTGCTCGCGGCTTGCGCCGCCTAGCGTCAACAGTATAGAGGGAGCCATTCATGTTCAGGACGAAATACGGAATTTTCGCAGTCATCGCAACGATGCTGGCGATGACGCTCGTGCTGCAAGCCTGCGGCGGGAAACAGCAGCGCATGGCGGTTCATCTCGAAAAGGGCCGCGCCCTGTTCGCGCAGGGGGATTTCGACAAGGCCAGGATCGAGATCAAGAACGTGCTGCAGATCGATCCCAAGATGGCCGATGCCTATTACCTTGCTGGAATGATCGAGGAAAAACAACAGGAGTGGCAGAAAGCCTTCGGCAACTTCCTGCGTGCGGTCGAGCTCGATCCCGAAAATAGCAGTGCGCGCGTTCGGCTCGGTCGGCTCTATCTTTTTGGAGGCGATACCGCGAAGGCAGAGGAAAGCGCAGCTGCAGTGCTGGCGAAAAAGCCGGAAGACCCGGCTGCATCCGCTCTCAAGGCCGCCGTGCTTGCGAGGAAAGGCGACGCCGATGCGGCGATGAAAATCGCGTCCGGAGTCATCGCAAAGGATCCCGCCAATACCGACGCAGTGTCACTGCTGGCCGGCTTGAAGACGTCGCGCGGAGACAAGGTAGGGGCGGAAGAGGTGCTTCTGCAGGGAATCGGCGCAAGCCCAAAGGACGCGGAACTGCGTCTTGCGTTGATCGCGTTGTACGCATCGGATAAAAAACTGGGCCAGGCGGAGCAACAATATACGGAATTGATTCGTGTTGACCCCGCCAGCCTGGACTATCGTGTGGGGCTGGCCCGTCTACAAGTGGCCGACGGCGATGTGGCAAAAGCTGAAGCTACATTGCGTCAGGCGATCGAGGCCAAACCCGATGACGATCGTCGTTATCTGCTGCTCGTCGACTTCCTCGCCGCCCGCAAGAGCGCTGTGGAGGCGGAACAATTCCTGAATGCGTCGGTTGCCTCACGTCCGAAGGCTTATGCGTTGCAATTCAGCCTTGCAGCCTTGCATCTTGGCGCCGGAAAGTCGGATCAGGCGGAGAAAGTCTACCGTGGCATCATCGAGCACGACCGTATCGGCCCCGACGGATTGCGGGCGCGCTCCGAACTTGCCGAACTGCGCCTGCGCCGCGGCAGAAAGGACGAGGCATCCGTGCTGATAGCCGAAGTGCTGAAGGAAAATCCGCGCGACAATCAGGCCCTGATGCTGCGCGGACAGATCGCGCTGGAACGCGGGGACGCCCTCAATGCGATTGCGGATTTCCGCTCGGTGGTGAAAGACCAGCCGAATTCCGTTGCGGTAATGACCCAGCTTGCCCGGGCGCATATCGCGAACGGCGAGCCCGAGCTTGCCAAGGAAACGCTCGGCAAAGCGGTGGCGTTGTATCCGAATCAGCCGGAAGTCAGGATTCTGATGGCGGAACTCAAGGCGGCGATCGCGGACCCGGCGGGTGCGCTTGATGACTTGGCGCTGGTGCTCAAGCAGGAACCGAAGAATTTCCGGGCGCTGAACGTCAAGGTGGACATCGAGATGGCGCAGCGGAACTGGAAAGCGGCCGAAGCGACCATCAGTGCTTTGAAAGCGCTGAATCCGCAGGATGCGCGTGTCTATCAGCGCCTCGGCGGACTTTATCTGGCGCAAAAACGCTATGAGCAGGCCGCCGCCGCCTACGAGGCTGCGCTGGCGCGAGCTCCTGGAGCCATCGAACCGTTGACCGGATTGGCAAATGTCTACGTGGCGCAACAGCATCCTCAGCGGTCTGTCGAGCGTATCGAGAGGTCCATCAAGGAAGTGCCCGGCAACTTCCTGGCCTACGCGTTGCTCGGTCATGTGGAAGCATCACGGCAGAACTATGACAATGCGGAAGCGGCATTCCGCAAGGCGGTATCACTCGGTCCGCAGGTCGCCGGAACGCACATGGAATTGTCCAACTATCTAATGGCGCGCGGACAGGCTGGTGCGGCGGAACAGGTCGTGAAAGAAGGTTTGGCGGCCATTCCGAATGAAGCGGGCCTCTCGCTGCGTCTGGCGGAGATCTATCGCATCGCCGGCAAGACCGATCAATCGATCGGAGCCTATGAGGAAATTGTCAAACGCGATCCCGGCAACGATCTGGCCGCCAACAATCTGGCCAATCTCTTTCTGGATGCCCGCAGCGACAAGCAAAGCCAGGAGCGCGCACTGGAATTGGTGAAACGCTTCGAGACCAGCAGGAATCCGGCTTACACCGATACTCTTGGCTGGGCCTACTTCAAGCTTGGAAATTACGATCAGGCACTGGCGTTGCTGAAGAAATCCGTGGAACGTGCGCCGGGCGCGGCGATCTTCCAGTATCACCTTGGCATGGCGCTGTACCGCAAGGGTGATCTTGCCTCGGCAAAACCCCACTTGCAGAAAGCAATCGAAGCCAAGGCTGAATTTCCGGGGATCGAAGAAGCGAGACAAATTCTCGCTGCCGGCTGACGTCCGGCCCCGTAATCCGGCTTCGTAGACGACATGCCGGATTCAGGATTCAGGAATCAGGAGGTCGTGCGGTATTTTCTGTAGTAACTCATGACCCGGGGAACGTAGGTCATGGTTTCCTGATAGGGCGGGATGCGGTTTCCCGCCTTCACCACCGCGTTCTCGCCGGCGTTATAAGCCGCGACGGCAAGTTGTACATCGTTGTTGAACATGCGGATCAGGTCGCGCAGGTAGCGTGCGCCGCCGCTGATGTTTTGCGCGGGATCGAGGCGGTTCTTCACCCCGTAGCGCTTCGCGGTTTCGGGCATGAGCTGCATGAGTCCTGCGGCGCCTTTGCGCGAGCGTGCGAACGGGTTATAGCCCGATTCTGCCGAGATCACCGCATGGATCAGAGCAGGCTCCAGACGGGTGGCCTTCGCGGCCTCCTGGATGGGCTTGGCGTAGCGGGCCCTTTCCTTCTCGTCGTAGTAGCGGATTTCGCCCGCCAGCGTGTCGGTGACCGGGTCCGGCTTCCTCTTTTCCTTCAGGTAAACCTTGAAACGGCTGTCTTGCGGGACGTTGGTAAAATGAACGGTTCCGTCCGCATCGACATAACGATAGATGTCGGCGTACGCAATTCCGGCATAAAACGCCGAAACGAGTAACAGAATGCATCGGGTTTTCATGGTTTGCATTGAGTTCAGCAACTTTCAGGCCATTACTGCGATTCGTGCCATGGGAGGGAGCAGGCCTGCTGAAGTTACTGATGGAAATAACGGACCATTGCCTGAAGAGTTTAGCCCGATACGCGACGGCGGGGTGAAATCAATACTGTGGCGAGCGACGCGATCACCAGCACCAGTGCGGCGTAGTCCCGCCACTGGGGGGATTCCCCGAGCAGCCAGATGCCGCTGAACACGCCGACAATCGGGATCATCAAAGTGCTCAGCGAGGAAACGCCCGGCGGCGCCGCGCTGGCGATCTTGAACCAGGCCCAGTAGCAAAAAATGAAGACGAACGTCATGTTGTAGACCAGTCCGACGGTGGCGGCAGTGCCGATCGGTTCACAATGTCCCCAGTCGAATACGAGTGCGCCGATCATGATCGGCAACCCGCCAATCAGCAGTTGCCAGGCCGTAAATACGGTGGTGCTCAGAGTGGTGGGAAAACGCCGCATGAGCACGGTGCCGAACGCCCAGGCGATTGCACCGCCGAGCACCAGAATCGCGCCGAGCGGCGACGTGCGCATCACGCTGAGTTCTCCCCCGAGCAGGACGGCCATGCCGGCCA
>JANXPQ010000221.1 GCA_025357235.1 Betaproteobacteria bacterium | reverse complement strand
CAGCTGATGATCCACTCCTTGTACAGCAACAAGGAGATTTTTCTGCGGGAACTCATTTCCAACGCCTCCGACGCCTGCGACAAGCTGCGCTTCGAAGCGTTGACCGATGCCGGGTTGTTCGAAGACGACGCCGACCTGAAGATCCGCGTGTCCTTCGATCGCGCCGCACGCACGGTCACCATCTCGGACAACGGCATCGGCATGTCGCGCCAGGAGGTCATCGACAACATCGGCACCATCGCCAAATCCGGGACGCGCGAGTTCTTCGGGCGGCTCACGGGCGACCAAGCCAAGGATGCGAATCTGATCGGGCAATTCGGCGTCGGTTTCTATTCCTCGTTCATCGTCGCCGACAAGGTCACGCTGGTCACGCGGCGCGCCGGCATGAGCAAGGAGCACGGCGTGAGCTGGGAATCGGGCGGCGAGGGCGACTACACCATCGAGACCGTGGAGAAGCCGGGACGGGGCACCGAAGTCACGCTGCATCTGCGCGCAGGCGAGGACGACTTGCTGGAGGGTTTCAGACTGCAGTCGATCATCCGCAAGTACTCCGACCACATCTCGCTGCCGATCCTGATGAACAAGCAGGAGTGGGACAAGGACAAGGGCGAAAACGTCACCCTGGATGAGCTGGAAAAGGTCAACCAGGCGTCCGCGCTGTGGGCGCGGCCCAAGTCCGAAATCACCGAGGAACAGTATCGCGAGTTCTACAAACACGTCGGCCACGATTTCGACGCGCCGCTGGCGTGGGTGCATGCGAAAGTCGAGGGCAAATCCGAGTACACCCAACTGCTGTACATTCCGGCGCGCGCGCCGTTCGACCTGTGGGACCGCGACCATCGCCACGGCGTCAAGTTGTACGTTCGGCGCGTCTTCATCATGGACGATGCCGAACAACTGCTGCCCAACTACCTGCGATTCGTGCGCGGGGTGGTGGATTCCGGCGACCTGCCGCTCAATGTGTCGCGCGAAATCCTGCAGGAATCGAAGGACGTCGAAACCATCCGCAAGGGCTGCATCAACAAGGTGCTCGGCCTGCTCGAGGATCTGGCGGAAAACCAGAAGGAAAAATACACGGCCTTCTGGAAGGAGTTCGGCCGCGTGTTGAAGGAAGGTGTGGGCGAGGACTATGCGAACAAGGAACGCATCGCCAAACTGCTGCGCTTCGCGTCCACCCATGCCGATACCGACGAACAGAACGCCGGCCTGGCCGATTACGTATCGCGAATGAAGGACGGCCAGGAAAAAATCTACTACATCACGGCCGACAGTTTCGCCGCCGCGAAGAACAGCCCGCACCTCGAGATTTTTCGCAAGAAGGGCATCGAAGTGCTGCTGCTCTCCGACCGCGTCGACGAATGGGTGGGCTCGAACCTGCCCGAGTTCGATGGCAAGCCGCTGGCGTCGGTCGCCAAGGGCGATCTCGACCTGGGCAAGCTGGCCGACGAGGACAAGAAGGAACAGGAAAAGGAAACCGGCGAGTACAAGGAGCTGATCGAGAAAATCGGCAAGAGCCTCGGCGACCAGGTCAAGCAGGTGCGGGTTACCTTCAGGCTCACGTCTTCCCCCGCCTGCATCGTGGCGGACGAGCACGGCATGAGCGGAAACCTGGAGCGCATGCTCAAGGCTGCGGGCCAGTCAGTGCCGGGCAGCAAACCCATCCTCGAAATCAATCCACACCATCCGCTGGTGCAGCGACTCAAATATGAAACCGACGAGGCGCGCTTCGGCGACTGGAGCCACATCCTGTTCGACCAGGCCCTGCTCGCCGAAGGCGGGCAACTCGACGATCCGGCTTCCTTTGTCAAACGTCTGAACGAACTCATGCTGGCGATGGCAGGTGACAAGAACTAGCCTGGCGCCTTGAAGGCAATCGTCTTGCGGCCCATTGCGACGCACTCAGCCAAGGCGATAGTTACAGCGCGGCTCCTCCACTGACCAGCGCAATGCGCCGGCAATGCGCTCGCCAATGCCCTCTACGGAGCGCAGGTCTTCAGCCGTCGCGCGTGCGATGGCTTCCACACTGCCGAACCGCTCCAACAGCCGGTGCGCGCGCTCAGGCCCGATCCCCGGAAACCCCTGCAGAATATAAAGCTGGCGGGCACGCTTCCCGCGCGGCCGACAGCCGCGCCGCGGTAGCGCTCCCGAAGCGAACGTGCGCCCCTGCCGAGCGGCGAAAAGCACGGTGCGCACCGTCTCTTCCGGTTTGCGTGTGCGCAATAGCGGCACGCCGCAGAAGAGGGACACGGTCACCAACGCACCCTGAATGGCTTCCCAGCTCATGCCGTTCCCAACAAGCTCCCGACCGGTGCCCTCGAGGATAATCGCTGGCCGCATCGTCGTTGCAGAAAGTTTCAGCGCCTGCCGGAAGAGCCGGCTGTCTTTGATCGCTGCAACTAAATCAGTCAACGTCTTGCGCTCGAACAGGAACCGTCCGTCCACCCGATAGTCGCCAAGCGGCAGACGCGCGACAGTTACATGAAAATCAGCGCACTCGCGGAGCGCCGGCAGCATCGGGCTTCTCGATTCACGGTAATCAACCTCGATCCCGAGAGTTTCGTGCAAGGATTCGTTCATAAAAATCCTCTACAGTTATTCTGCTCGAGAGGAATTCTACGTGAAGGTAGTAATGCCAACTTATCGCGGGCTCTTCCGGTGTATAAGCGTCGACAGCGATCTCCCGCTCGATGCGACGCTCGCCGGTTCGGCGGCGACAGCTTCCAGCCGTTGCATGAAATTGCGCTTGGCCTTGTGCTGCGTGCGCAGGGATTCGAGGTAGGGCGCGAAGTCGGCGCCTTTGCCAGTGCGGGGCATCAGGTCGCGGATGCGGCGGACGATGTCGGTGGCGTCGTCGTAGGCGTTATTGTTCGTCATGCGCACGATCGGCTCGATCTGGGTTTGGTAGATGCCGATGGCGTCGACTGGACTTTGTTCTTCCAGCGCCCTGGCGATCTGCAGCCACAGGTGGGCCGGGCATCCCGAGGTGCGCGCAACTTCGAGTGCGGCACGCGGATCCCTCTCCCAGAGAAAGATCTGGA
>JANXPQ010000210.1 GCA_025357235.1 Betaproteobacteria bacterium | reverse complement strand
GCTCCCGGTCAAGGCGGAGCCGCACGCGCCGTGGCTCGCCCCGACGCCACAATCCTTATCGTTGATGACGATTTCAAGAGCCGCAAGTTGCTCGAAGCGTTGCTAAGGCACGAAGGTTATTTAACGCTCAGCGCCACCAATGGCGAAGAGGCACTGGCCGCGATTGCGCAACGCGCACCGGACTTGATTTTGCTGGACGTCATGATGCCGGGCAAAGACGGTCTTCAGGTCGCCAGCACACTCAAGGCCGGTCACGCCACCGCGAGCATTCCGATCATCATGTTGACGGCGCAAAACGACCACGCCTCGCGCCTGGCGGGCCTCAATTCCGGAGCGGAAGAGTTCTTGACCAAACCAGTCGACCGGGCCGAGCTGTGGTTAAGGGTTCGCAACATGTTGCGCTTGAAAGCATTGAACGATTTCTTTCAAGCCCATAGCTCGAACCTCGAACAACAGGTCCAGGCGCGCACGGCCGAGGTGCAACGCCTTGGCACTGCTAATGTGTCTCTTGAGCACTTGTCCATGCATGACGGGCTGACGGATCTCGCCAATCGGCGCCTGTTCGACAGGTATCTTGCCGATCAGACGGCAATCGCGCGCCGACATCAACGGCCGCTGGCACTTATCCTGTATGACGTTGACTTGTTCAAATACTTCAATGATCACTATGGGCACCAAGCTGGCGACGAGTGCCTGAAGCAGATCGCAGGCGCACTGCGATCCTGCTGCCGCCGTCCGGCGGACATGGCCGCGCGCCACGGCGGTGAGGAATTCGCCTTGATCCTTCCGGACACCGGGTTGAACAGTGCTGTCCAGATCGGTGAAGCAGCAAGAAACGCGGTGGCGGGGCTGAAAATTCCGCATCTGCGTTCACCCGCAGCAGCGTATGTCAGCATTAGCGGCGGCGTTGCCGTCCTGGTCCGCGATCGCGACATGACCGTACAGCAGTTGACGGCCGCAGCCGACGGAGCCCTCTACCAGGCGAAACACCTTGGACGCAATCGAATGGTTTCCGCTCAAGCCTGACTCCCGGAACGGCGCGTTATTCACCGGTTGCACGTGATTTCGCAGGCGTTGTCCCCGCGCTAGTCTCACCTCCCCAATGACCGCTACTGGCCGCGTGCGGCCTGTTCGCTGATGGTCGCAGTTCGACACGTTGCTGCCTCTCGAATTGAAGAAAAGCAGACATTCAACAACTTGATAACCGGGCGCTATTCTCGTACTCGATACCGACGTTCAGTGCGCGCGATCCGTCAACAGGCCGTGGGGTTTGGGGTCATTCTGCGCTAGCGCTTGTTCCTGATCGTCGTCGCTTTGCGCCAGGAGCGTGCGGTAACTGCGCAGGTCTTCGTCATCCATGGCATGCATCCGGGGCTGCCCAGCCTCGGCCATTGTTTTCACCATCGGACCAAATACAATCGTGGTGCCCAGGCCCGCATACACATAACGATCGCCGAAGGCCTGTTTCAGTGCCGCAAAAGCCGCCTCTCCGGTGCAACGCACCGGCGCAATGAAATCGACCTTCCACTCGTCACGCAGCGCAGTCGCAATGCGCACGATTTCATCGTTCTTCGCGGGCAATAGATGAGTGCCCCCGATGACCAGGTGAATCGGTTTGTTGATTGCGGCCTGGGCGGCCTGCACGATCTTTTCAATCGTGGGATGGCTGCATCCGACCACCAGGACAATGCCGTCGGGCGTATCGATCGCGAGGGAAATTTCCATCACGTCCAGATCGACTCCCCAACTGCCCTTCAGCAGGATCAGATGGAATCCGGGGAGAATTTCGGTTGTCTTGGTCACCCACTCGAAGTTGCCCTGCGGCCAAGGGCTGCCAAAGCGCAGCTTCTCAGGCACCTTCCCGTCGAAGTACCGCATCTCAGGCGGCAGAGAATCATTGGACTTGAGGAACGTCCCGGGCAGTTCCGCACCGAAGACCCCAAAATTCTCTTTCGGTGCGTAAATCCTGACCTTCGGATTGACGCTCAGCAGGTAGTTCAGACCGCTGGTATGGTCGCCATGGCGATGGGTGACGACCGCGAAATCAAGCCCGGCGAGATCGATCCCTTTGGCCTTCACATTGTGCGCGAAGATGTCGGCGTTGTTACCCGTATCGACCAGGATGCGCTTGCCGCCATATTCGATGAACGCCGCGAACCCCCAGTCCTTTTGCATATCAGAGGTCTTTCCGAATGCATCGTAGAGAAGGGTGATTTGCGCCTTGTCGGGCTCCGCCGCCATTGCGGTCGCCGACAATCGGGGGCTGACACTCCCGGCAAGCAACACTGCAGAGATTGCGACGACCGCGCCGATCCATGATCTTATTTTCATTCGCCTCTCCTCGTAGCAGCAAAGACACGCGCTTATCCAACCGTGCATCAGGCACTTAACTGACACAGCCTCAATTGTCGGACTCGGCAACAACTATTGCGGCTGTCGCCCGCGTTCCGGCCCGCCTTTGCGTTCTCTCTTTTCCCTCTGCGAGCTCAAAGCGACAATGGCATTGCAGTGCCGACATAACCTGACGCCAGAGTCAGGTTGGTCTGCACTGAGAACTCGCGCAGCTCGTATTTCAACGCTTCCAACGCCGGTCTCCAGACCGACCGGCCATACGACGTTCACGCAAACAACTCCCGGTCGGCGCAGTGCAGGTCTTTCGGATCGAAGTAGGGCTTTGCCCACGTGTCCGTCGTCGACAGGAACCACCCCGCTGATACGGCTGCCTGCTTCGGCGACGCGGCGGGTTTGGTCTTGGCCTTCGGACCGGTGGAATATTTGTCGAGAAAATTGAAATGGTCCACCAGGCCTACGGCCTCGATGGCGAACGCGGTCACGACGTCGCTGTCGTGAATCGCCAGCAGGTTGTCGCCGTTTTCCTCTTCGCCGCCGTTGGCGAGGTTCGACGAACCGCAATAGACCACCGCACCCGGCCTGTTGAACCCGCATACCACGAACTTGTGATGCACCTGATGGCCCAGGCCGATGCCCGGCACCTGGTTGAACGGGGGCGGCAGGACCGTGCTTGCCGGTTTGCCCGTCACCAGCACCCCCGTCTTGTTTCCCGGCGCATAGAGTTTGATGCCGCTGGTGCTGTCCGAAATGCCGTAGCTGAAAACCGTTTCCTTCGCATGCAGCGCATTCAGCGCCGTGTAAACCGGACTGGTCCCGTTGTCGATTTCCATTACCGCGAACAAGACGTTACCCCCGGCCTTGTTGTCTTCCTTGCCGATGCGCACCGCGATGTCTCCTAGCACTGTGGCCACATGCGCAGCATCGTGCGGCGAAAAAGCAATGTCCGTCTTCGGAATGGTAGAGAACGTGGACACCTTGTTCGCCCACGCCGATTTCTGGAAGGCGGCTTTGCTCGTCTTGTCGTTCCACGACTCGTCGAAAACCGCCGCATAGGCCGCCGCGATTTTTGCGTCGTTGAACACCAGCACATGATTCGAATTGACGTACAGGCCGGTCACCGAGAAGTTGGTCGAGCCGGTCAGCACCTTCACCGGGCCGCCCGCCGCCGACACGATGAATACCTTGTCGTGCGAGTAGCGCCCGAATTTGCCGCGCAGGATGGCCGCGTTGCCTTTCGCGGCCTTGGTGAAGAGAGTCTCGAACTGGTCTTCGGGCTGCGGCGAAGTTGCGCTGTGGTGCAAGGTGGCGTTGTCGAGAATCACGCGGACACGGCCCTGTGCCGCGAGGTTCAGCAAGACGTTCATCAGGTCCGGTTCGTTCAGATCGTAGGCAAACATGTCCAGACGCAGCGCCTTGTCTCCCAGCACTTCGTCGAGCACGTCGAAGATGCGCTCCCGGGCGGTGAACCCCAGCCATTCGAATTCCTGCGCAAAAGTGAATTTTTCGCCTTGCGCATTCATGCCCGATTGGGCGGAGGTATCGAACAGCAGTTCCTTGCCTTTCGGCCGGATCAGCGCATCCTTGCCGAAATGGTTGACGAAAGCCTGCGATTGCGTGAAGCCCCGGGTAAACCCGAGGGCCAGCCCGCCCTTCTCGAACGCAACGACATCGATCTGCACGGAGGCGCTGAGCTTGCTGTCGAGCGGCAACAGCGACTGCTTGTCGTTGAAGTAGCGCGGCGTAACCGTGTAGATGTACTGGCCGAGAAACGGCTTCGTCCCCTGATGCACGGAACCCGGCACATGGATCCAGCGGAACTTGTGGATCGGGGCGTTGATACTGGAGTTCGCCGGCTCTTTCGGATCCTGCGCGTGGTCGCCCGGCGTCTTGAACTGGAGCTGGTTATGCAGGTAATAAGCAGCCTGGCCCTGCGGCTGGCACTGGATCGTGAACCCGGCCAGATTCTTCGTGCCCGCCTTGTCGAGATTGAAAGCCAGGAGCGTTTTGACATCGCCCCGATACGCCTTCAGCGAAAACTTGCCTTTCTTGTTGCTGACGCTGGCCATGGTTTCCCCCCGTCGTACCCGCGGCCGCAGATACCGGTATCGCCCCCGGGGCGTCCCCATGCAGGAAATCCGGATCAGGCCTGGAACATCGCACTATTTGTATAACACACCTTCCTGCAATCATGCAGACTTGTCCGCCCCTGCCTGCGCGCTTTTCGAAGGCGGAGATTCCATGCGCGAGGTGATTGCGGATTGCCCGACGCGAGGTCCCCTGAGGCGGCATGTCGGGCAAGTTTGTCATTCTGACATTGCGTCTGCGCCGTGCTCTGATAACTGCGCACCAAACCACCTGTGAATGGCGGTCAGCAAATGAAGGTCCGTCGTTTCGAACGTGATTTCTGCACCCGCGGGTAAGGCAGAATACGAAACCTTTATTTGTGCGGCGCCGGCCTGCAAATCCTTTAACCCCGGCATGTCTGCGCCATGCAGCGATGCCGGATCTGAATAGTCACCGCGTTGAAACGCCACTGCTTCATGTTGAAGATGCCGCTGGATCAACGCCACCTGATCTTTTGCCGTCGCATCTTTGACGACGACTCGTTCCACGCCCCCAGCGTCCGTCATCCGGAAGATGTGGGTTGTCTTCGAGAGGTCAAAGGGCATGACGCTTTGGCCACTGTGGTGGACGTGCTCCTGCTTGGTCTGGGCCAACGCGGCCGTACTACCGAGAATCAGGACAAGCGCGATGGACCGATGGAAATTCCGAAGTCGATGCGAATTATTGGTCATTGCGTACCCACTTGATTGGAGAGCATGGGGGGCAAACATCGACGATGCCCGGCGCGTTGGTGGTGACCGGAGGCAACGTCGACCCCATTCATGTTCATGGCATCGTCAGCGAGCGAGTTTTCATTTCGCCTCATCGACCATCTGGATCGTCTTGTCTTCAACTTCCCTGGCAACTTGAACCAACGCCGGGTCCTGAGATAACGCCGACAGCATCTGCACGGGCTTGATCAGGCCGATCTTCGTCTTGCCTTTCTGCGTAAAGACCGAGATGCGACACGGCAACGCCATGTTCAGCCGCATATCAGTGGACAGGACCTTGGCAGCCTGCGCCGGATTGCAGACTTCAAAAACCTTGCACTCTTCTTCGAATGCAATGCCCTTGCTGCGAAGCGTGGACCCCGGATCGTGCACATGCAGTACCCCGAAGCCATGGCGGGTAACGGCTGATGCGAGGTCTGTCGACGCCTCGTTGAACGATTTGCCAGTATCCACTATGTAATACATGAAATCACCCCGATCTTCGTTGTGTTTTACAGCCAACGCCTTACTCTGGAGCAATAGGCCACGTAGCTTGCGCCGAAGCGTTCGGCCAGTGCGCGTTCTTCCGGAATGATCTGATAGCGATTGATATACCAGACAAAGAGGACGAGCGGCACGAAGTTGACGACGTTTCCAAGCCACACGGCAATCGCGGCCAGAACCAGAAGGTCCCCCAGGTAGATCGGGTTCCTGGAAATCCTGAATATTCCCGTCGTAACCAGGCTCGACGCGCGGGATGGCCTGAGCGGGTTGACTGTTGTTTTGGCCGAGAAAAGAGAAGCAACGGCGACGAACATCAATAACAAACCGACGACGAGCAGAACAATCGCAGCCGGGGTCTGCAACGCGGACTCGACCTTGCCAAATTCCAGCTTGCGATTTATGCCCCACATGACCAGGCCTGCGATGGCCGCGACGATGGGCGGTGGAATCAGTGGATTCATGCTCTGCGCGTACCTCTGGCCAGTAGGGGAAGTCGGCTCAGCGTCGGCACACCAACGCCATTCGCTGCAACCGGGTTTCAGGCGTTCGACAATTCACCGGACGATGTTCTTATAGATCTTCCCGTCCTTCATGATCACGAGGAAGTTCTTGGCCGGGTCTTCGATCAACTTGATGTTCTGCAGCGGGTCGCCGTCGACCAGCAAGAGGTCCGCCAGGGCGCCTTCCTGGACGACACCAAGCTTGCCGGCATATGGGCTTCGCAGTCCGGAAAGGGCGAGCAACTCGGCATTGCCCGCGGTCGCCATCTTCAGCACATCAGCTGGCGCATACCAGCGCACCATCTTGGCGAGGTTTGCCCCCTGCTTGCCCGCGTTGTCGGCGTTGAACAGCGTGTCGGTTCCCCACGCCGTCTTGATCTTGAACTTCCTGGCTAACGCGTAGGCGGTGTCGGTACCGCCGAACATTTCGAGCTGCTTGATGCGATTCGGCGAGCCTTCCGCAAACGCCGACGGCTCGTCATCGAGGAACGGCTGCAGGCTCCACCACACGCCCTTGTCGGCCATCAGCTTTGCAGTCGCCTCGTCGAGCAGTTGGCCATGGTCGATGCACTTGACACCGGCCTCGATCGCCTGTCGCACGGCGCGCGGTGTATAGGCGTGGACCGTCACATAGGTACCCCAGTTCTCCGCCGCTTCGACCGCCGCGCGCAGTTCAGGGACGGTGTATTGCGTGACATCGAGCGGGTCGTAGTTCGACGACACCCCGCCTCCGGCCATGAGCTTGATTTGCGACGCCCCCAGCGTCAGTTGCTCGCGCGCGCGCTGCCGCACCGTGTCCGCGTTGTCGGCGAGCGCCGCGGCGCCGATACGCTCGCTGTAGGTAAAGTCGCCCGGCCGCGCCGGGAGGTCGTTCGGCAGGCGAAAATCACCATGGCCGCCGGTCTGCGAGATGAAGGCGCCCGCCGGCCAGATGCGAGGCCCGGATACCAACCCCATGTCGATGCCGCGCTTGAGCCCGAATACCGGGCCGCCCAGATCGCGAATGCTGGTGAAGCCGCGCATCAGCATCTCGGTGGCCGCCCTGCCCGCGGCGATATTGACGAAGCCGATGTCGGCGAAGAGCAAGGCCTGCTGCGGCACAGTCGCGAACATGATGTGGGTATGGGCGTCGATCAGGCCGGGCATGAGCGTGCGTCCGCCACCCTGAATGCGTGTCACCGGGGTTGCAGTCGGAGGGGCAATGGGAGCGCTGGAGATCATCTTGATGATATTGCCCACCACAAGAACATTGGATGGAGCCGAAAGCCGGTCGGAGGTGCCGCTGAAAATGCGGACATTCTCGATAATCACGCCGGTGGGTTGAGGCGCCTGCGCATGCGTTGCCTGCGTGGCGGCGCCGGTGAGAATGAGCAGTGCCTTCAGTACATTCCGGGAATGGAATTGCATGTCTCCCCCTATACGGTTGATTGCTGACAACGGGTGTCCGTATCGTTTACGGCTTTACTCGACGGAACAACTGTAGCCCCAACGATCTACTGGCTGAGATACTCTTCGAGACGCTGCTTCCAGCTCGTCACGATGGCTCTGTCCAGACTGCCGGGGAAGAAGCGTCCCGGCGCGAACAACGGATACTCTTCGCCATTGTGGAGAGTGAGCACGAGGTAGTACCACATAACGCCGTCCGACCTATCTCCCAGATAGCCCATGCCGACCGCGACGATGTCGGCAAAGGCAATCGTGCGCGTCTTCGAATTGAAGCGGTTTGCGTCTTTGATCGTGATTCGCCGTGCCCCACGGTCGACGATCACGGTCTGCTGGCCATCTGCCAGGAAAGCGGCCCCGCCGATGACCAGCAGCAGCACGCCGAGCAGGAATCCGGCCATGGCATTGCTGCCAGTCGCCCGGAAGTCGCGAAAGCCGTATAGCAGGATCGACCCAACCACCGTGCAAGCCACCGAGAGCGCCACCTGCTTACGGGGATTGGTGTGCGAGGTCCACAACTCCACGGAGAACCTCCGATCCGAATCGATGCGTCAATGTCGAAAAATGACAAGTATCCTGGAACAACGCAATTTGCGGCGCGCCGCACTCACTCAGGCCGGGTGCAACAGGAGCTCCAGCTGGGGAAGTGCCGCCTTGGCGGCATTGCGGCCCTCCTCGACGGCCGGCGCCGCACGGTGAAAATCCATCAGGGCCATTTGCGCGAGCCGCGGGGTGACCATGACATCGGCCGGTTCACCAGCCAGGCGGCTGCGCGTGATGTGCACCTGCATGATGTTGATGCTGCTGGTGATCACATCGATCACGGAGGGCAGGCCCGATCCCGAAAAGATGCCGCCACGCCAGGCACCGATTCCGGCCTGCAATCGCCCGAGCATCGTGTCGGGCGCACTGCCGGCCTTGCGGGATGCTTCGGCTCCGGCGCGCATGCGCAGTCTGCGGCCGACGAGGTCGGAATTCAGATCCACCGCGATCACGATGTCCGCACCCATCGCGCGGCACAGCGAGACGGGTACCGGGTTGACGAGACCGCCGTCCACCAGCAGCACGCCCTCGTGCTCCACCGGCGTGAACAGTCCGGGCAGCGCGATCGAGGCGCGCACTGCCTCGATCACCGAATCCGTGCGCAACCAGACTTCGCGGCCGCTTGCGAGGTTCGTCGCGACGGCGCCAAAGGGCTTCGGCAGCTTCTCGATGTCGATGTCCTTGAAGTGGCCGCGGAAGAAGTTCAGGAGCTTCTCGCCCTTGATCAATCCTCCGCTCACCGTGACATCGAGAAGGCCGACCACGTTCTGCCAGGTAAGCGAATCGACCCAGGTGTGCAGGTCGTCGAGCCGGCCTGCGACGTAAGCCGCGCCGACCAGGGAGCCGATCGAGGTGCCGGCGACCACGTCGGGATCTATGCCGGCCTCGCGCAGCGCAAGGATCACGCCGATGTGCGCCCAGCCGCGCGCGCCGCCGCCGCCGAGCGCCAGGCCGATTACGGGCTTGTGGGGTTTTTTCAAGGAACGTCGATACCGGGACGGGAGAAGTCCCGATTATAGATGCGGACCCGAAGGCGCGCGGACAGGCTGCGCGGCGCGAGCGAGCCGGGCCCGCAAACACAATAAAATCCGCAGGATGATCCGGATACCGGAACGTGAATCTTTGAAGGTGGACAGGAACGGCGGGGCCAGACAAACTTTAGTTGTTCGGCGTTGGCCGACGCCAAACCCGCCGAGCCCTCACACCGAACATGTTCAGCCATTACCTGACCCCCAGCCAGGCCGAGATCGCGCGTTATTGGCAGTTGGCCGACGCTCAGGTGCGCCATCCCCTCGCGCGGCCGTTGAAAGCATCACCCGCAGCCACAGCGCCAATGATTCGCCTGGCCGAAAGCGGCGCCCTCGAGCAGGTCGCGGCGCGCTGGGGATTGATTCCATTGTGGTGGAAAGAGGAAAAGCCACCAACGGACGCATTCATCGCGCCGTCGGAGGAGGCAACAGCCAAGCCGATCTGGAAAATCCCGGCCAGCAAGTCGCGTTGCCTGGTGCCCGCGATCGGGTGGTACGAATGCAGAGGAGTCGAACGGTCCAATCCCGTCACCGGCGAGATGACGATGGCGCAGCAACCCTACCTTGTCCGGCTGGCCGACCGGCAACCGTTCGCGTTCGCCGGCCTGATGTCGCGACGGACCGTCGACGGGAATCAGACAGGGTTCACTTTCACGATCCTCACCCGCGACGCGATCGGGCCCGCCGCGCAGATCCACGCCCGAGTGCCGATCCTGCTGCCGAAAGATGCCCACGCTGCCTGGCTCTACCGGGAATTGACCGATGCCGCCGTGGCGATCGAGTTCGCGCGCGAGCAAGCCATGACCGAGTTTGTTTGCCATGCGGTCGATGAGCGCGTCGACAACGTCCGCAACGGGGCCGCAGAACTGAATTTGACACTTTCGCCCGTTGTGCTTTATCCGGCGGGCAATGCCAGCGACGCCGTTACGGCAACCAGCGCTTCAAATTCATCCGCGCTTTCTTCCGCTCACTCATCGCAAGGCGGCGCAGGCCGGCTGAGGCGCGGCGCCAGCCCGGAAACCGTGAGACCCTAACTGGTTCCTTTCCTCGCTCAAGGCCTTAACGCCTTGTAGAGGAACGGCAGGCTCGTGTCCATCCGGTAATCGACATCGGAGTGGTTGTCGTCGAATTCCTCGTAGGTGTGGCGGATGCCTGCCGCGGCGAGCCGCTTCGACAGGATGCGGGAGCCGTAGTGGATGTGGTACTGGTCGCGCCAGCCGCAATCGATATAGATGCCGCGCAGCGACTTCAAGTTGTCCCGGTACTTTGCGACGAGATTGATCGGGTCGTTCTCGCGCCACTTGTTCCAACGCTTCTCGATGACCTCGCCCGATTCGAGATTGAACGGCACGCGAAAGCCGAGCGGCGCTTTCCGGTCCGGATCATAGGTGGCCGCCATGCACAGGTTCATGATGCAGTGGCCTTCCGCAGTCGAGAGCTTTTCCTTTTTCCAGACTTGCGCGAGCAAGCGTTTGATGCGCCCGTCGTCCAGGCCTTCGGCGAGGCCCTTGCGATTCGCTTCGCCGCGCGCGTCGTACGCGCCGGGTTTGCGCTTCGGCACGCGATGCCGGTCGAGCTCGTTCAGGGTATTCGGCCAGTCATGCCAATAGACGAAATCGAAATAGGCGTCGCCGGAATGATTTGCCACAGCACCCCAGTACTTCGCGTACTTCATGCCGTGGATGATCGAGCCGTAGCCGCCGGATGACTTGCCGAAGCAGCCGCGATGCTCGCGGCTCGCCAGCGTGCGGAACTCGCGGTCGACGAAGGGAATGATCTCGCGGTTCAGATAGTCCGCGTAATTGCCGATCGCGGACGAGTTCACGTATTGGTTGCCGCCCAGCGCCGTGAAGCAGTCCGGAAAAACGATGATCGCCGGCCCCATCTTCTGCTCGCGAATCAGCCGCGCCGCGCGCTCCGGCACGTTGTCGCCGAACGGTTTCCAGCTCGTGTGCGAAAGCCCGGATCCGGTGAAGCCGACCAGGTCGTAGAACACCGGGAAGCGGCGTTTGCCCGCACCCTCGTCATATTGCGGCGGCAGCCACACCGCAACCTTGCGCACATGCGGATCGCCGAGCGGATTGCCCTTGAGGATTTTTGAGTCGTGCTCCAGCACGACCAGCATGCCGGCGGAACCTTTGGGACGTTTGAGGGCCATGGGAATTTACGCGCCTGATGATGTCGCACAATTGTGGCATGCCGGCGATCCGGGAGTTGCACGATGGATCGCGGCTGGCATTCCCCTCCCCCGCTTTCACACAGCCGCGACTCTTCATGAACAAACTGCGCGCTTGCTTCAGAAAGCTGCGGTCTGCATGCTGTTGTGACGAACGCGTACCGCCTCGCGCAATTCAGAAATAGGCCTCGGATACTGCGGTCCGTCGCCGCATGCCACTAGGTTTCGGACTGGGCTTCGCGCACGATCTGCCGGCGCAATTCCCGGTAGCGCTCTTCGGGGTGGTCCCCGAAAAGCGGATCGCCGCCTGCCGGCACCGCGCTCCTCACCGCCTCCCAGTCCTCCGCCGTGAGAGCCTGTGCCGCGCGGCTGACGAAGTCCTCCTCCTCCTTGGCAATATGGTTCCGGTAGTACACGATATAGGTAGCGGCGGCGGCTTCGAGATCCGCGCGCGGCACGATCGCGCCGCCGAGGATCTCATTCAGCAGGTTAAGAAGGCTCTTCCCTGCGTGCGCGATGACGCGGTGCTCCTGGCCGAAACGGACGAGCGTCAGCTCTATGGCAGGGCAGCGCTTCGCCAGGCGAGCGTACGCGACATCCTCGCGGGGATGATGAACCTGGTCCGAGTAGTCCTGCAGGTACGAGATGATGTCGAGCATCAGCTGATAATTTGGCCGCTTACCGGTGTGGAACACATCCACCTGCTTGTGCAGCAGGTCCAGTAGCTGTCTGAAATAGGCGTGCTCGGCGTGCCATGCGTTCAACGCGTTGGTCATTTCAGGCTCCTCCTGGAACAGGGACACCGCGCGCGGGACCAGAGGCCCACTCGCATGCCTCGATGATGTGGGCCGGCACGGCGCCAGAAAATTATCCGGGAACGCTGTGGTGCGCTATTGACTCAGATCAATATGCAGTCAGTGCGGGTGGAGCGCTACCTTCTTCAATTCACCCCGGCCACGATAAGATCTGCGAATTCATGCAATTTCGCCAAAGTCTACCTCGTCGGTCTCGAGGACACGGCTGATGTGTGCGTTGCCTGCGAGCGCGACGCAACGGCCAAGGTGCTTGCGCAGGAAATCGCCGCTGCCGCGAAGCTCCCACGCGAGCAGGTTGGGCTGGCGCCGTTCGATCACCAAAAAACCGCATCGGAGACTACAAAAAAGACGCTCGGTGCCGGCGGATCCAAAGAAAAATCAACGGTCGAAATGCAGCCGGTTACGATCCTGGAAACGGTGCAGAAATCCCTTGACTGTGACGCGCGAAGGGCGCTTACTGAATTCGCTTCTGCACGCTGCGCGGGGTAGATTCTCAAGCCCAAGGCATGACGATCCGGTTGTTGCCCAAGACGTTCGCTGTTGTGCATGCCATGTCGTTCCGGTGTGCCTGATGCGGATAGGGTGGCGACCACCTTAGACCCGTGTTTGAGGGTTATCTCGCCAGAGCGCCGAAGCAAAACGCAAAGGGCGCGACGCGAGTTGCGCCCTTTGTGATTTTGGTTTCGGCGAAGACGTGACGGATGGGTCGCTTGATCGCCTAATCACTCGATCAATGCTGTTCTCGCGCGGGCAACAGCCCGGCGATCTCCGGCCACACTATTCCCACCGATGCGGCCAGCCTGCAAAGCAACAGCTCGGATACCCGCGCGAAGTCGGCTGAAACTCATCCGCTCGGACACCGCGTTCTAGTTTGGTTAACATTTCCGCAGGGTCAGGAATTCCGGTCGTTCCGGGAGAATGAAAATGAGAATTGTCCTGCTGGTAATCGGTGCTTTATATGTTGGGCTCTGCGCAGCGATCGGGCCGGAAGATTTCCTGGCGGCCTATGCGGAACAGGCGAAACAGGCCGATGGCGATTTCAAGGGGTTCTCCGCGGAGCGCGGCCGCGCGTTCTACTTCCGCAAGCACAAGACCGATGATGGTTTCGAGTTTTCCTGTGCTTCGTGCCATCACGCCGATCCGAGGACGAGAACCGTCGCGCACCTGGAGGAGTTCCCCTGCCGCGCCTGCCATATCACGCTGCACGGGTCCTCGGACAATCGCTCCCCAACCCGACGCCAGATTCCACCGATGGCACCTTCGGCCAATCCCAACCGGTTCACCCGCGAGGAGAAGGTCGAGGCGTGGTTCGGCTGGAACTGCAAGCTGCTGCTCAAACGCGAATGCACCGCGGTGGAAAAAGGCGACCTGATCACCTGGCTGATGACGCTTAACTGACACGCAGACTATTTCCTGGTGCGGTCGGCAGCACGTCAGGTTTGGGCTCTCGCAGTCCGGTGTCTGCAGTTGGCCCGAAGCGGACGTTTATTCACGGGCCGCTTGTGACCGAGGGCAGGTGCAAGATCGGTCCTACCGAGCCGTGATATACCGATCTGCCTTATGGAAAAATTTTGAAACATCCAGAATGTGGGAAGGGGCTTGCGGCGCTCGCTCCGCTGGAATAGATTACTCGGAAATTGAACGCTGACCGTTTTCTTCGCGATTTCGACATTCTTTGAGGTTCCTTTGAATAGTCTAATCAAGAATGCGATTCTGGCTATCACCATT
>JANXPQ010000201.1 GCA_025357235.1 Betaproteobacteria bacterium | reverse complement strand
GATCCGGCTGACCCCGCGCTTCATCGAGTTGCATACCAAGATCTGGCACGCGATGAAGGATGAGGTGCTGAAGGGTTATGCGCGAACGAGGATCCAATAGCGCCATGTGGGAGATGATTCGCCCGCGACAAGGAAACCTGCGCCTTTGGCAGGGTGGGATGCTGGTCGCATTCTTCGTCATGTGGCACGTCTTGACCGTGCCGGGCATCCTGCCACCGTTTTACTTCGACGACTCGAGCAAGGCAGCCTTTTTCTTCGGAGAGCCGCTCAAGGTTCTGGGGCGGGTATGGGAGTGGTTCTATTCAGGCGAAATCTACGCGCACCTCTGGGTAACTTTGTGGGAGACGGTCCTTGCATTCGTCATAGGCACCGTTTCAGGTCTGGTCATCGGCCTCTGGCTGGCATTGAACCCGGTTGCATCAGCGCTGTGCGATCCCTATATCAAGGCGTTGAATTCGATGCCGCGTGTCATCCTTGCGCCGATTTTCAGCGTCTGGTTCGGACTGGACATCGCATCCAAGGTCGCCCTTGGCGTCACGCTGGTGTTCTTCATCGTGTTTTTCAACGTTTACCAGGGCGTTCGAGAAGTCAGTCCCACGATCCTGGCGAACGCGCGCATGCTCGGCGCGAACGGACGGCAATTGCTGCGGCATGTCTACCTGCCGAGCGCGACGGCCTGGGTGTTCTCGAGCCTGCATGCGTCTGTCGGCATGGCTTTCGTCGGGGCGGTGGTGGGCGAATACCTGGGCTCGGCCCGGGGCGTCGGTTACCTGATCCTGCAGGCCGAAGGGGTGTTCGACATCAACACCGTGTTCGCCGGTGTACTGGTGCTGACCGCATCGGCGCTGGTGCTCGACTACGCCGTCACGCTTGCCGAGCGGCGCCTGTTGCGCTGGCGGCCCGGCCGCATTTCCTCGGCCTCCTGATCCAACGCAAAACAGGGTGAACCACGGAGGACACGGATACCCTACGTGCGCAGCACGTCGGAGTACCCTTTTAGAGCACGGAGGAAAAACAAGAGAAATAAATAGTCGGTCAAAAACGGTTCATCTCCCGACGACCCGTCGCTGTCAAAGCTGGCGGCGCTGATGCGCGAAGATTCACCGCAGTTACCCCAACTTTGGTTCGTTTTTGCATTTCCTCCGGCGCCGCCGACACGGCGTTAGCGTAGCCATCCGGGGCGGGAGGCGGCGCTTCGGCGCGCTCCCCGCAATCGGCCGACTACGTCGGTAACGTGTCCGTGCGCCGCACCGTGTCCTCCGTGGTTCATGTTGCTTGATTGTCTTGAGCGCAATGGCCAGTCCATGCTAGAAACGTATCCTGAGCCATTGACGAATAGAAGCACGTGGACTTTTCCAATCACGCCATCCTGATCGGCGCCATTCTGGTGCTGCTGAGCATCCTCGCCAGCACACTTTCGGCGCGCACCGGCGCGCCCCTGCTGTTCGTCTTCCTCGGCATCGGCATGCTGGCGGGCGAAGACGGCCCCGGGCACATCCGCTTTGGCGATTATCAGGTCGCCTATCTGGTGGGGACCATGGCGCTGGCCGTCATCCTGTTCGACGGCGGCATGCGCACGCGCTACGACACCTTCCGCGTCGGCTTGTGGCCGGCGGTGTCGCTGGCCACGGTCGGCGTGGTCCTGACCACCGTGATCGTGGGTTACGGGGCCTCCCGCATACTCGGCCTCGGATTGATGGAGGGCATGCTGATCGGCGCCATCATCGGTTCCACCGACGCGGCGGCAGTGTTCTCGCTGCTGCACGCGGCCGGCATGCGGCTCAAGCAGCGGGTCGGCGCTACCCTGGAAATCGAATCGGGCTGCAACGATCCGATGGCCGTGTTCCTGACCTTGTCGCTGATCCACATCGTCGGCGCCGATCAGAGCACACCGGGTTGGTCGCTGCTCTGGCACTTCGTGCAGCAATTCGGGCTCGGTGCCCTGGCCGGCATCGGCGGCGGCAAGTTGCTGGTCTGGCTGATCAACCGCGTGACGCTGGCCAGCGGGCTCTATCCGCTGCTCGCGATGGCGGGCGGCCTGGGGATTTACGCCGGCACGACGGTTCTGGACGGGAGCGGCTTTCTCGCGATCTACCTCGCCGGACTCGTGCTCGGCAACAGCCGGGTGCACACGGCCGGCAACATCTTGCGGGTGCACGACGGGCTTGCCTGGCTGTCGCAGATCGCCTTGTTCCTGATGCTCGGCTTGCTCGTGACACCCGGCGCATTGATCGAAATCGGCCTGGGGGCGCTCGGCGTGGCCGGGCTGCTGATGTTCGTCGCGCGCCCGCTCGCGGTCGGCATGTCGTTGCTGCCGTTCCGGTTTCCATTGCGCGAGCAGGTTTTCATTTCGTGGACCGGCCTGCGCGGCGCGGTGCCGATCGTGCTGGCGCTGTTCCCGGCGCTGGCCGGGCTGCCGCAATCGTCGATCTATTTCAATGTCGCCTTCTTCGTGGTGCTGGCGTCATTGCTGGTGCAGGGCTGGACAGTCGCCCCGCTGGCGGGATGGTTGCGATTGAAGCTCCCGAAAGAGCACGCGCCCTATTACTCCGAGTTCGTTGAAGTGCCGGGGAGGGCGGGGTTGCAACTGCTCGGCTATCGTGTGAACGAATTGAGCGCCGCGATCGGCAGGACGGTGACCCAGCTCGCCCTGCCTGCGGAAGTGCGCGTCGTCGCCGCATTTCGCGACGGCAAGACGGTCGATTCCATCAGCAACCTGGAAATCGCCGCCGCTGACCTGGTCTACGTGATCGCGCCGGGCGAGCATCTTACGATGCTCGACCTGTTGTTCGTGCCCGCCGACGATCTGGAAGAATCCGAGCAGCAGCGTTTCTTCGGCACGTTCACGCTGAACGGCGACGCGCCGCTGGGCGAAGTCGTGGAAATGTACGGCGGCGCGGTTTCGACATCGGTCAGTTCCATGACGCTGGCGCAGTACATCGACCGCCAGTTCCGCCGCCGCCCGGACGTGGGCGACTATGTGCGCTTCGGTAAACTGAACCTGGTGGTGCGCGAGATGAAGAACGGCCAGGTGTCCAAGGTCGGCATCATCGTCCGCGAGCGGTAGCGTCTCCGGGCCGGCACTGACGGATGCGTTTCTTCAAGTAATATACGGGGGCTGTCCTGCCTGGCCGGCTCACCAAGCGCTCATGAATTCCAACCAAGAGTCTTCGTCCCACCGCTTTTTCGATCGCACTCTACAAGATCGGCATAATGATCCTCTATTGAGTTGCACAACCTGGACGTTGTCCGACAAAGGGCGTGTAAGGTTCGCCCCGTAATCCGGGTATGCATCGGACGCGACGCAACAGCGCGGCCACGGAAGAAAAGAAGCAGCAGCCGCCACATTCTGAATTGCAAGCCATCGACACTTTATTCATCTTCAAGCTGGCTCTCGTCCCGGCTTTGATCGGTGCCGTGACCCTGGCCGGCCGCCGCTGGGGGCCGGCCGTCGCGGGATGGCTTTCGGGTTTCCCCATTGTGACGGGACCCATCCTGTTATTCGTGGCGCTGGAGCAGGGGCCGCAATTCGCTTCGGTTACGGCTGCGGGAGCGCTCGCCGGAGGATTGGCGTGGTTGTCGTTCGCACTCAGCTACGCCTGGGCGGCGACGCGCATGCCCTGGCTCCTGTCGCTGCTGTCGGGCCTGTCTGCCTATCTTGTCATCGGCATGGCGATGGTGATTTCCGCGCCACCGTTTGCGTTGATCGCCGTCATGGTCGTTGCCGCGGTCTTGCTGGCGCCATTTCTGTTTCCGCGAATGACCGAGTCGATCAGACCAGGCACTTCATCGGTCATCGAACTTTGCGCACGCATGATTGCGGGAGGGGTGCTCACCGTCTCCGTCACGCATCTGTCGCCGGTGCTGGGGCCGAAATTCAGCGGGCTCTTCGCCGTGTTTCCGGTCATGGGCATCGTCATTGCTGCCTTTTCGCACCGGGCCAGCGGCAACGTTTTCACCATCCGTCTGCTTCGCAGCATGGTGGCCGGCTTCTATTCCTTCACCGCCTTCTGCCTGACCGTCACGCTTACCTTGCATGCAATTGGAATCGCCGCCGGATTCTCCCTGGCGCTGTGTCTTTCGCTGGCAGTGCACTTTGGCGTGCTTTGGTTCATGCGGCGAGCCCGGCGGCGAGTCCTGGTTTAGGGTACGGCGCAGGCGGGCGTCGCGTTTGCGGGATCTTCGCCGTGGCGGGGGGCATGGCGTAACCCGACCCTGCAACGGCCAATGGGTCCGTCAGTCTGGCAATCCCATTGTTTTCAGTTGCACGCTCATCCGATCCAGTACGGCAGACGAGAAAACCATCGCTTTCCTGAATTTGGCGATGGTAAGGCCCGGATACGCCGAGCACAGGTGCGCGAATTCCACCTTCGCTTCCTCTACGCGGTTCGCTCCGACCAACGAGCAGACCAGATTGCGCAGGATCCAGAGCGCGTGTGGACGCTCCTGCAGCGCGCGCCGGTACAACGCCACCGCCTCCTCATAGCGCTCCGCGACCTCATTCGCCGAGCCCATGCCGACGTAGTTGTTGAAGTTCATCGGATCGAGCGGGCTCAAACGCAGCGCACGCTGGAAATACTCGATCGCGCGCTCGGGATGGTCGGAGTAGTTTTCGACCCATCCCAGTCGGCTCCACGCCCAGGCTGCATTCGGGTCAAGCGCCACCGCGCGTTCAAGCATGATGCGCGCGGTACCGGAATTGCGCAGGAAGGTATGCACCGCCCCGAGCACGGCGAGAATGAGTGGGTCATCGCCGCTCAGTTCGGCCGCCTTCTCGGCGTGGCTCAGCGCTGCGCTTCTTGCCGCGTCGACGTCGTCGGTCCAGTTATAGACCATGCGCTGGGCGTGGCACCAGCCGGCGAGCGACAGGGCGAGCGGGTACTCGGGATCGATCGCGAGCGCCTGTTGGAGCAAATTCAGAGCACTCTCGCTGGCCTTCATCTCCAGCGCCCACACGAGAGGCATCGCGCGCATGGTGTAGTCGTACGCGCCGAGGTCCTGAGGCCGCTTGCGCCGCGCGCGCTCGATTTCGGCGAGACGGATCGAGGGCTGCAAAGCCCCCGCGACCCGTTCGGTGATGCGATCCTGGAGCTCGAAGAGATCTTCCAGCGTGCCATCGACCCGGTCAGCCCAGATGTGCGCGTCCGCAACGGCGTCGATCAACTGCACCGTGATGCGCAGGCGGTTGCCGGCTTTCTGCACGCTGCCCTCCAGAAGATAGCGCACGCCCAGCTCGCGACCGACCTCCGGAACATTGACCGCACGGCCCTTGTAGCGGAACGCGGAATTGCGCGCGATGACGAAAAACGAGCGGATCCGGGAGAGCGTCGCGGTGATCGCCTCGGCCACGCCATCGGCGAAAAATTCCTGCTCCGGATCCCCCGACATATTGTTGAACGGCAGCACTACGATCGACGGTTTGTCGGGTAGGGCGAGCGGCGGCGCGCCGCGCCCTGCCAGTGCGGCGCCGGCGCCCCCGATTGTGCCGTGGACCCGCACGCGGTACGCGCGCACCGGCTGGGCGATGTTCTTCACGGTATGCTCGCCCATGTCTTCGAACGCAGTCGGCAGCTGATTGCGCTGCGCGCTTTGCACCGCCTCCGAAACCACGATGCCGCCCGGTTCAGCGAGGTTCTCCAGCCGCGCGGCGATGTTTACTCCATCGCCGTAGATCGTGCCGTCGGGCTTCTCCATCACGTCCCCGAGATGCACGCCGATGCGGAAGCGCATTTGTCGGTCTTCCGGCACCATTTCCGCAGCCGAACCGAGCGCCTTCTGGACGGCCATCGCTGCGCTCACCGCGCCGGTGGCAGTTTCGAACACTGCGAGCACGGAATCGCCCGCCATGTCGATGACGCGGCCCTGGTTCGATTCGATCATCCGGCGGAAGACATCGCGCGCCGCGTCGAGCGCAGCAACGGTCGCGCGCTCATCGACGCTCATCAGCCGCGAGTAGCCTGCCACGTCAGCGGCGAGAATCGCCGCCAGGCGCTGCTTCATTTCTGTACCGGTCAATGCTCCTCCGCGTGAAGTCGCCCCCGGGATAATACGTCGTTATCTCAGCCTTGGCAGAAACTGCGCGAAGTCCGCCAGGACGCAGGCGTCTTACGAAAACTCTCGAGCAGTATAGGGCCAGTAACTGCCGTCATGGGCGCCTGCCTGCCGGACGGTTGCAGGCTCATCCCTTTGCAGACTATCCTCGCCGGTGACGCAGAGGCTCCGTGGCAGAGTCTGCGCATGAAAGGACGGGCGGGTGGACCTGATACTCAGCATAGAAGCGTTCGTACGCGTGGCCGAGACGCAAAGCTTCGCGAATGCGTCGCGGCAGATCGGCGTCGCCAAATCGGTCGTCACCACGCGTGTCAAGCAACTGGAAGAGCATCTGGGCGTGGCGTTGTTCCACCGCTCGAGCCGCGCGGTCAAACTTTCGGAATCCGGCGAAATCTACTATCGCGACTGCAGCGACCTGTTGCAGAAGGTGCAGGATCTGTCGCTTCGTTCGCAGGGCGAGCGCAGCGCACTCAAAGGCACGCTGCGCATCCACGTCTTGCCGGGCTTTGCGCTCGGCCATTTCTCCAGGGCGCTGACAGACTTTCGCAGCACCTATCCGACCATCGACTTCGAGGTGATGGTCAACGACAGGGTGGTCGATCCGGTCAAGGAAGGCCTCGACGTGGTGCTGCAGATTTTTCCGCCAGCGTCGAATTCGCTGATCGAGCGGCGCCTGTTTCCAGTCCGCGGCCTGTTTTGCGCCACGCCTGTCTATATCAGCGGGGAACCGGAGATTGAAACGCCGCTGGATTTGCTGCGGCATGATTTCGCCTGCTACTCGTATTACCCGTGGGGCGACAAGTGGCCGCTCATCAAAGGCGCGGAACGCTTCCAGATCGCGCTGTCGCCGGTACTGAAAACCAATAGCGTGCATCTGTTGCTCGACTTCGCGCGGGCCAGCGCCGGTGTCGCCTATCTGCCGACCATGGTCGCGGCGCCTGATTTGCTGGAACGCCGCCTGGTGCACGTGCTTCCCGAGTATGCCGCGCCACCGCTGTGGTTGTCCGCTGTTTATCCCGCATCGCACCGTTCCACCGCGAAGGTCAAACTCTTCCTCGATTTCCTGCGCACGCGTTTTCCCAGCGAGCCCCAGTGGGATCAGGCCCTGGGCCTGCCGCCGCTCGAACCGGGTCCCGGAGAAGAATTCTGATCGCAACACGCTGCCGATTGCGGCAGCGCGGCATGCGCATTGCCAAAGTCCGACCGGCACGTTCGCATTTTCAGAACGAACCGGCTATTCCCCCGCGGCAGCTACCGGGCTACTCTTCGCGCACAGGTGCCACGGCCATCGTGCCGACCATTCCATGCACCGGCGAGGAGGACTTATGCAATACCAGACCCGTTTCGGTTCCCTGGACAAGTTCGAAAAGGGAACCATCGAACTCATCAACGACAAGGCCAAGCACTATGTCTTTTCCAACATCTTCGACGTGGCCAACCGCTCGAAGCCCTACGAGAAAGTCGTCGTCGGCAAGAACCTGCAATACGTGATCGAGACCCTGCGCGCGGAGGGCGATTCCGCCTGGTTCACGGCGTCGCACGATGAATTCGTGGTGGCGATGGAAGGCGAGATCGAGGTGCACTACATCAAGCTCGACGACGCGCAGAAGATTGCGCCTGCAGCCAAGGAGGGCAGCGTGCGCCTCCAGGGCACGCCGTCGGGCAAGAAGATGGGCGTGATCAAGTTGAAGCGCGGCCACCAGGCGTTGTTGCCGGTGGGCGCCGCGTACCAGTTCCGCGCGAAGCAGCGCGGCGTGCTGCTGCTGCAGACCATCCTCGGCGAGAACTCGGTCGAAAAATGGGGCGAGATCTGCCACCAGTAATCATTCCTGCATTGCGCAACAGGAGAAATGCCATGGACACCGTTCAAAACGTAGTTGCCACCGAGCCTGACAAAGTCACCGGCTACCGGTCCTTCCACCTGGGCTCGTTCGCGTTCAGCCGCGATGCCTATTTCGTCACCATCAAATGGCCCGGCAAAGGAGAAACGCGCTCGCACCAGTTGCCGGCCGATGCCTTTCTGCGCGCGCTGATGCGCGACGTCGCCTGGGGATTTTTCTACGGCTGGGTGAATTTCGACGACGTGATCGGCACCCGCAACCACTACGGCAGGGTCGACCTGTACGCCGGCGCCTACAACGACTCGCTGAAGAAGGCGGGCGTCGACTATACGGAACAGTTCGCCACGCCGGTGATCACGGCGACCTTCAAGGCAATCCTCGCCGACTGGGTCAACGAAGGATTCGATCCCTTCGCCGCGCCCGAGGAGACGGGAAGCGCGTTCGGCTTCAAGCACGGCGACAACATGGCCGCTATCGAGCGCTTCCGCATTGCGACCAAACGCATGCCGGGTCTGGACGGCGATTCGCCACTGCGCGACGACCTGCCGGTCAACCGCCAGTTCCAGGATGTAGCGCAGGACGAGCCGGAAATCCTCGCCGAGCCCGGCTTCGAGAAGGAGTTGCGCGGGTTCAACCTGTTCAAGTATCTGTCCCGCTCGGACGTTACCTGGAATCCGTCGGTAACATCGGTGTGCAAGGCCAGCCTGTTCTGCCCGACCACCGAGGAATACATCCTGCCAATCTTCCACGGCAACGACCGCGTCGAATGGTTCGTCCAGTTGTCCGACACCATCGTCTGGGAAGTCGCCGACAAGAACACAGGCGCGCCGCGTGCGCGCGTGACCATGAATGCCGGCGACGTGGCCGCCATGCCCGCCGACATTCGCCACAAAGGCTTTTCCACCAAGCGCTCGATGCTGCTGGTGTGGGAGAACGTCACGCCCGATCTGCCCAAGCGCTACGACCGCGGGGAACTCAAGCCGTATCCGGTCGAATTCTGAACCGCAGGACCGGGTGAAAGTGTTGAAGGGCCCTCGGCCCTGACGAAATGACCATCCAGAACAACCTCTTCATCGACGGCGAGTTCGTCGACAGCGAAGATCGATCGCGCATCCCGGTCCTGAATCCGCACGACAACTCGCTGATCACCGAGGTGGCCGAAGCGAAGAAGGCCGACGTCGATCGCGCTGTCGAGGCGGCTCGGCGCGCTTTTCCAGCCTGGGCGAAACTGGCGGCGGCGGATCGCGGCCTGCTGCTCTTGAAGCTGGCCGATGCGATCGAAGCGAACGCCGATGAACTCGCAAAGCTCGAGTCGATCGATACCGGCCATCCCCTGCGCGACACGCGCGGCCTGGATGTCGTGCGCACGGCGGTGACCTTCCGCTACTTCGGCGGCATGGCGGACAAGGTTCAGGGCAGCGTCGTGCCGGTGGAGCAGGGCTTCCTGAATTACGTGTTGCGTGAACCGATCGGCGTAGTCGGGCAGATCGTACCGTGGAATTTTCCGCCGATGTTCACGAGCTGGAAAATGGGACCCGCGCTCGCGGCCGGCAACACGGTGGTGATGAAGCCGGCCGAGCTGACGCCGCTCTCCACCCTGAAGATTGCGGAACTGGCGCGCAAAGTCGGGTTTCCCAAAGGCGTGATCAACATTCTGCCCGGCTATGGCAACATCGCCGGCCAGTATCTCGCCGAGCATCCCGGCGTCGACAAGATCGCCTTTACCGGCTCGACCGCCACGGGACGCAAGGTCGTGCAGGCGTCGGCGGGCAACCTGAAGCGCGTGCAACTCGAACTCGGCGGCAAAGGCGCCAACATCGTGTTCGACGATGCCTTCCTGCCGGCTGCCATCAACGGCTCGGCATTCGCCATCTTCCACAATCAGGGCCAGGCCTGTATTGCCGGCTCGCGGCTGATCCTGCATGAAAAGATCGCTGATGCCTTCCTCGAAGGCTTTCTCAAGCTGGCGCGCTCGATCCGCCTGGGCAACCCGCTCGATGCCGATACCGAGATGGGGCCGCTCACCTCGCAACTGCATCGCGACCGCGTACTGTCTTATGTGAAAGTGGCGAAGGAGCAGGGCGGTGAAATCCTGCTCGGCGGCAAGTCGCCGGAGCGTGACGATCTCGCCAGGGGCTGTTATGTGGAACCGACCGTGGTGCGGGCAAAGCTGGCCGATCGCGTCTCGCAGGAAGAAGTGTTCGGCCCCTTCGTGTCCGTGACCACGTTCCGCGACGATGAAGAAGTGCTCGCGATTGCCAACGGGACCGACTATGGACTTGGCGGCGGGCTGTGGACGACGAATCTGCAGCGCGCTCACCGCATCGCCGGCGCGATGCGCAGCGGCATGGTCTGGATCAACTGCTACAAACGGGTCAATCCCGGTTCGCCGTTCGGCGGCATCGGCAAATCCGGCTATGGACGTGAAATGGGATTCGAAGCGATGCACGACTACACCGAAGCGAAGTCGGTCTGGGTCAACGTCGACGCAAAGATTCCGCCGTGGTACCCGCGATAAAAGAAGCGAAGGGCCGCGTGCCGGCTCCGACTGACCAACATTGGCCTTCGAAGATCGATTCGTAATTTCTCATTTTATGGAGACTTGAACCATGGCACTGACACGCGAAACCATGACCGACGAGCAGCGCAAATCGGTTGCGCTCGAGTATCTGAAGGCTTTCGACAAAGGTGGCGTGACCTCCGAAGGCGGCAGCATCCTGGATCTCTTCGCCGACGATGCGCAGGTGTACTTTCCAAAATGGGGGCTCGCCAACGGCAAGGATCAGATCGGAAAATTGTTCGGTGATGTCGGCGCGACGATCAAATCGATCGAACATCACTACGCCAGCTTTCACTGGATTTTCTCCGGCTCGGATGTGATCGTCTGCGAAGGCGAAAGCCATGGCGAGCATCGCGACGGTCCGTGGCGCGCCGGGGTGCCGCAGTCGGGCGCGGGAAGATGGTGCGATGTATTCGAGATCCGGGACTGGAAAATCCAGCGTGTGTTCATTTACCTGGATCCGGACTACGCCGGAAAGGATTCCGCGCGTTATCCCTGGCTCCCGAACCGCTGATGCCGGCACAGCGTTTCGGGTGCGAGATGGGTTGCAAAGCGATGCACGACTACACCGAAGCCAAGTCGGTGTGGGCCAACGTCGAAGATTCGGTTGTGGCATCCGCGGGGATGAGGCAATGAGAGCATTCGTCTACAGCAGTCTGCCATCGCGTGTGGTGTTCCGCGCCGGCGCGCTGGATGATCTTGCCGCGGAAATAGATCGCCTCGGCGCGCACCGCGCGCTGGTGTTATCCACACCGGAGCAGCGCGCGTCAGCCGACGACGTGTCGAAGCGGCTGGGCGCGCGTTCGGTGGGCGTATACGACAAGGCCGTGATGCATGTGCCGATCGAAACGGCCCAGGCCGCGCGTGAAATGGCGAAGTCATTGAACGCTGACTGCTGTGTAGCGATCGGTGGCGGATCCACCATCGGGCTGGGCAAGGCGATCGCGTTGACTTCGGATCTGCCGATCCTTGCGATCCCGACCACGTTTGCCGGTTCGGAGATGACACCGATCTACGGCATCACCGCGGAAGGCCAGAAGAAAACCGGCCGCGATCCGCGGGTGTTGCCAAAGACCGTGATTTACGATCCGCTGCTGACCATGACGCTGCCTGCAAACATCGCGGGTCCGAGCGGCATGAACGCAGTCGCGCATTGCGTCGAAGCGCTGTATGCGCAAGATGCCAATCCGATCACTTCGCTGATGGCCGAAGAGGGCATCAGCGCTCTGGCGTCCAGCCTGCCGCGCGCGGTATCGAAGCCGGACAATCTCGATGCGCGCGCCGAGGCGTTGTACGGCGCATGGCTGGCAGGCGCCTGTCTCGGCAACGTCGGCATGGCGCTTCATCACAAGCTCTGCCATACCCTCGGCGGCAGCTTCAACCTGCCGCATGCACAGACGCACACCATCATCCTGCCGCATGCCGTGCGCTACAACCGCGATGCCGCGCTGGTGGCGATGGCGCGCATCGGACGCGCGCTTGCCCGATCCGATCTTCCCGGGGCCAGTCCCGCAGCCACACTCTACGACCTGGCGCAGAAAATCGGCGCACCGCTCGCGCTCAGGGATATCGGCATGAAAGCCGACTCGCTCGACGAAGCGGCGCGGCTCGCCACACAGAACCCCTATTACAACCCGCGGCCGATCGAGTACGCGGCGATCCGCCAGCTTTTGCAGGACGCCTGGGAGGGACTACGCCCGGGCTAGCATCCGTTTCACAGCGCAGCAGCATCATCACCATAAATATTATAGAGGAGGAGAAGTCATGCAAAGCAATCGATTCCAGCGCCGCCGTGCGCTGATCCAGGCCGGCGGCACGCTCGCCGGCGCCGCGATACTTGGCGCGCCGATGCATGCATTCGCGCAGGCCAAAGGCGTCAGGATCGGCTTCGTTTCGCCGCAGACCGGCCCGCTCGCTCCGTTCGGCGAGTCCGACAATTTCGTCATCGGCCAGATGAACAAGCTGTTCGCCGGCGGCATCGACATCGGCGGCAAGAAAGTTGCGGTTACCATCATCCAGAAGGACAGCCAGTCGAGTCCGAACCGCGCCGGAGAAGTCGCGAACGACCTCATCCTGAAGGAGAAGATCGACCTGATGCTGGTGTCGTCGACGCCGGAAACGACGAACCCGGTATCGGATGCCTGCGAGCTCAACGAAATCCCCTGCATCTCGACGGTGGCGCCGTGGCAGCCCTGGTTCTTCGGGCGCAACGGCGATCCGGCCAAGGGCTTCAACTGGACGTATCACATCTTCTGGGGACTCGAAGACGTCATCGCCAATTTCCTCGCGGGATGGAAATCGGTGCCGACCAACAAGAAGGTGGGTGGATTGTTCCCCAATGACGGAGACGGCAACGCCTGGGGCGACAAGGATCGTGGATTTCCCGGACCGCTGGCAAAGGAAGGCTTCACGCTGCTGGACCCGGGTCGCTTCCAGAACATGAACAACGACTTCTCGGCGCAGATCGCGGCGTTCAAGAGGGACAACATCGAAATCGTCACCGGGGTCGTCATCCCGCCCGATGCCAAGACGTTTCTGACGCAGGCCAGGCAGCAGGGCTTCAAGCCGAAGGTCGTCACGCTCGGCAAGGCGCTGCTGTTCCCAGGCGCAATCGAGGCGCTCGGCGATCTCGGCGAGGGCCTGTCATCCGAAGTCTGGTGGTCGCCTTCGCATCCGTTCACGTCTTCGCTGACCAGGCAGAGCGCGAAGCAACTCGCCGAATCCTACGAGACCACGACCAGGCGACAATGGACGCAGCCGATCGGCTTCGCGCACGCGTTGTTCGAGGTCGCGGTCGATTCTCTGAAGCGCACCAAAGATCTTGGCAGCCATGCCGCGGTCCGCGATGCGGTCGCGGCCACGAACCTGAAGACCGTGGTCGGTGACGTGAAGTGGGGCGGCGGCGGGCCGTTCAAGAACGTGAGCAAGACGCCGCTGGTACTCGGCCAGTGGGTCAAGGGCACGAAACACAAGTACGAACTGGTGATCGTCGACAATTCGCAGGCGCCCAGCATTCCCACCGGGGGTAAACTCAAGCTCATCGCTTGACCACTTTCCCTCCACCTCACCCCGGCGCGCGGACACGTTACCGATGGAATCGGCCGATTGCGGGAAGCGCGCCTTTGTGCCGATTCCCGCCCCGGATCGCTCCGCGAACGCCGAGTCCACGGCACCTCTCCCCCTCCCAAAGGGAGGCCGAGAGGGTGATATAAGAGAAGAATGACGGCCATTCTTGAGCTGGAGAACGTCAGTAAAAGCTTTGGCGCGCTCAAGGTGACCGACGGCATCACGCTGTCGGTCACCGAAGGCGAGACGCTGGGCATTCTCGGCCCCAATGGGGCGGGCAAGACGACGCTGTTCAACCTGATCAGCGGCGATTTCCGTGCCGATTCCGGCCGTGTCCTGTTCGGCGGCGAAGACGTCACCCATCAACCGCCGCATCGCCGCTGCCGTTCAGGCATCGGGCGTTCCTACCAGGTCCCGCAGCCGTTCGGCGCGATGACCGTGTTCGAGAATCTTGTCGCCGCTGCATCGTTCGGCACGGGAACATCGGAAAAGGAAACCTACGCGCATGCAGTCGAGATCCTGCGAGAAACCGGTTTGCTGGCGAAAGCGAACCGGATCGCCGGCAGCCTGACCCTGCTCGACCGCAAACGCCTCGAACTCGCGCGGGCATTGGCGACGCAGCCGAAAGTGCTGTTGCTCGACGAGATTGCCGGCGGCCTGACCGAGCACGAAGCAGCCGAACTGATCGAGGAAATCCGCCGCATCAAGGCGCAGGGCGTGACCATGATCTGGATCGAGCATGTGGTGCACGCGCTGCTGGCCGTCGCGGATCGACTGTTCGTCATCAACTTCGGCCAGAAACTCGCCGAGGGTGAACCCTCCGCAGTGATGAACGACCCGGAAGTCCGGCGCGTCTACATGGGCCTGGAAGTCTAGGGCAACGTCAACACCCAACACGGAGGCGCGGAGAAGGGCATGAGGACACGGAGGAAAAGAAGAATGAGTGATTCATCGAGGAGTATAGATTCGTCAACTCACTTTGACGTTGATGATTGCTTGGTCCGCAACCTTGCCACGGTTTCTCTCCCGCTATTGTCTTTCTCCGTGCCCTCTGTACCCTCCGTGCCTCCGTGTTGGGTGTAAATGTTTTTCATGCCCTTACTAACGACAAATAAGCTGGAATCGTTTTACGGCGACTTCCAGGCGCTGTTCGGGATCGACTTCGAAATCCAGCAAGGCGAGATCGTCGCGATGATTGGCGCCAACGGCGCCGGCAAGTCGACCTTCTTGAAAACGGTGTGTGGATTGCTCAAGGCAGGGCTGGATGCAATCGTGTTCGACGGCGAACCGATCGGCGGCGTTGCGCCGGGGAAAATCGTGCAGCGAGGGATCGCCATGGTGCCCGAAGGCCGCCGCCTTTTCCCCAGTCTGTCGGTCGAGGAGAACTTGCTGATGGGCGCCTACGCGAAACGCACCGGCCCGTGGAATCTCGACGCGGTCTATACGCTGTTTCCGATCCTCAAGGAAAGGCATCGCAGTCCGGCCACCGCGCTGTCCGGTGGCCAGCAACAAATGGCGGCAATCGGCCGCGCACTGATGAGCAACCCGAAGTTGCTCATTTGCGACGAAATCTCCCTCGGCCTGGCGCCCATTGTCGTGAAGGAAATCTACGATGCCCTGCCGCGCATCTGCTCCGATGGGATGACTGCCATCATTGTCGAGCAGGACGTCGGTGTTGCGCAAAAGGTATCCAGCAGGTTGTATTGCCTTCAGGAGGGAAAAGTCACCCTGGCCGGATCCAGCAAAGACGTGACGAGGGAGCAAATTTCGAAGGCATATTTTGGCGTGTAGACCAAAGGTGAAAGGTAAAACGTGAAAGGTGAAAGAGGAAAGAGGAAAGAGGAAAGAGGGGACAAGCGCCTGAAGAACGGATTCGATTTTACCTTTCCTGCTGCGCTTCAAGTGTGCCCTTGTCTTTAACCTTTTCTCTTTCCTCTGATTATTGTTTCACTAGCCGCAACAATCGCAGATCTTGACTGACTATCTCAATACCCTTGTGCAGGGAATACTACTGGGCGGCCTGTACGCTTTGTTCGCCATGGGGCAGTCGCTGATCTTCGGCGTGATGCGATTGACGAATACCGCGCATGGCGACTTCATCATTCTCGCTGCTTTCGCGGTGTTCTCGGTCGTGGCGGTGCTGGGGTTTCCGCCGGCGTTTGCGCCGTGGATCGCATTGGGATTGCTGCTGCCCGTCGGTTTCGCGGCCGGCTACGGTCTGCAGCGGTTTGTGTTGAACGGCACGCTCGGGCGCGATCCGTTGCCGTCGCTCGTCGTGACGTTCGGCCTCGCAATCGTGATCCAGAATCTGTTGCAGGAAATCTATACCGCCGACCCGCGTTCGATCGAGTCGGGTGGTCTCAACACAGCGAGCATTGCATTGTCCGATGGACTGGCCGTCGGCGCGCTGCCATTGATGATCTTCTTCATTGCCGTGGCGATGGCGATCGCGATGCAGTGGTTGTTCGGCCACACCTCGCTTGGCCGGGCATTCCGTGCGGTCAGCGACGATCGCGACGCCGCCGAATTGATGGGGCTCGACTATCGCCACGTTTACGCACTGGCGACCGGGATCGCCTTTTTGCTGATCGTGTTCGCCGGAACGCTGCACGGCATGAAGACCACGGTTTCGCCTTCGGACGGCCCTGCGCTGCTGCTGTTCTCGTTCGAAGCGGTGATCATCGGCGGCATGGGGTCGTTCTACGGCACCCTCGCCGGTGGCATCATCCTCGGCGTGACGCAGGCGATCGGGTTCCGCTTCGATGCGGGCTGGGGCATCTGGTTCGGACACATCGTCTTCCTCACCATGCTTCTTTTTCGCCCTTCGGGTCTCTTCCCTAAAACCCAATGAATACACCCAACACGGAGGCAC
>JANXPQ010000199.1 GCA_025357235.1 Betaproteobacteria bacterium | reverse complement strand
CCGGGACCGAGATCAACATGCTGCTGTTGGCGTCGCCAACGGCACAATCGACTTCTTCCGTATCGAGATTATTCAAGACATCGAGCAGATAGACAATGTTGAAGCCGATATCCAGCGCGTCACCGGAGTAGTCCACCACCAGTTCTTCTTCCGCCTCTTCCTGCTCGGCATTGCTGCAGATGATGCGCAAGGTGTTCGCCGCCAGTACCCAGCGCACCCCGCGAAATTTCTCATTCGAGAGTATCGAGGCGCGTTGCAAAGCCTGCTGCAAAATGACCCGGCTGATGGCGAAATGCTTCTTGTAATTGGTCGGGATGACGCGGGTGTAATCCGGGAATTTTCCGTCTACAACTTTTGAGACGATATCGATCCCAGCGAAGATGAAACGAACCTGGTTCGGCAACAACTGGATTTCTACCTCGTCGTCCACGTCTCCAAGCAGCTTTGCCAGTTCAAGTATCGCTTTTCGCGGAATGATGACTTCCGATTTTTCGACTTCACTCGCAAGCATGGTCGACGCATAGGCCAGCCGGTGGCCATCCGTTGCCACCATGTTCAGCTGTTTGCCGTCCGCGACCAACAGCAGTCCGTTGAGGTAGTAACGGATGTCCTGCTGTGCCATGCCGTATTGAACCAGCGACAGCAAGTTGCGGAAGATCTTTTGCGGCAGCTTTACGCTCGCGGTGGCTGATCCGCCTTCGGCCAGACGCGGGAAATCCTGAGCCGGCAGGGTCTGCAGATTGAATTTGCTTTTCCCTGCCTTGACCTGCAACTTTCCTTCCTGGGCATCCAGCGTTACCGCAGTATTCTCCGGCAGCGCGCGCAGGATGTCTTGCAGCTTGCGTGCCGATACGGTCACCGCGTGGTCAGCACCGGTTTTATCGAGCTTTGCCGACGTCGCGATCTGAATCTCGAGGTCAGTCGCGACGAGATTCAGGGCCGTCCCGCGAGTTTCCAGCATGACATTGGACAGGATAGGCAATGTGTGCCGGCGTTCCACGATTCCGGAGACCGCCTGAAGCGGCCTTAGCAATACGTCCTTGTCTATATCTAAGATTTTCATTCTTTAAACCTGATAAGAATAATAGAGATGACCAAGTCTGTGAGCGGAGCGGTAAATATTATCTGGTTCAAGTAGATAACTGTTTGTATAACGTAAGTAGTCGCTGTGGGGGAATTGTGGATGGAATGTCCATTTCTGAATTTGGCGAAGTTCTCAACAATTCATCCCGGGCTTATCAACCGCGTAGTGTTTGCAGCAAAGCGACAAAATCACGCGATATTTCCGGATTGCAGGTGCGAAGGTCGACAATCTTCCGGCAAGCATGCAGGACTGTCGTGTGGTCTCGCCCGCCGAAGGCGTCTCCAATGTCCGGAAGGCTCAATTGGGTAAGTTCTTTGGCTAAGGCCATTGCCATCTGCCTGGGCCGGGCAACGGCACGGGATCTTTTTTTCGAGTACATGTCCGAAACCTTGATCTTGTAGTAATCCGCGACGATGCGCTGGATATTGTCGACCGAGACCTGCCGCACCTGCACGGCCAGCAAGTCTTTCAGCGCCTCTCGAGCGAGATCCAGCGAAACCTTGGCATTGGCGAATCGGGCATAGGCAAGGACGCGTTTGAGGCCGCCTTCCAGTTCACGCACATTCGATTGGATGTGATTGGCTATGAAGAAAGCGACATCTTCAGCGAGATTGACCCGGTCGGCTTCTGCCTTTTTCAGCAGGATCGCGACCCTCATTTCCAGTTCCGGTGGCTCGATGGCGACCGTCAGTCCCCAGCCAAAACGTGAAATCAAACGGTCTTCTATGCCGGCGATCTCTTTTGGGTAGGAGTCGCAGGTAATGATGACCTGCTTGTGGGCCTCGATCAGCGCATTGAACGCGTAAAAAAATTCCTCTTGCGTGCGGTTTTTCCCATTGAAGAACTGAATATCGTCAATTAGAAGCAGATCGAGAGAGTGATAGTATTTTTTGAAACCGTCAAAAGCCTTGTGCTGGTAGGCGCGCACGACGTCAGATACATACTGTTCTGCATGAATGTAGCGGACATTGGCTGAAGGATTGAATTCGAGCAGCATGTTGCCGATGGCTTGGATCAGATGGGTCTTGCCCAGACCGACGCCGCCGTATACGAACAGGGGATTGTAGGCGACACCGGGATGTTCCGCGACCTGAAGGGCAGCAGCACGCGCGAGTTGGTTGGCTTTTCCCGTTACAAATGAATCAAAAGTGAACGACGGATTGAGCCGCGTCTGCTCCCGGACCTTGGGTTTTGCCGGGGGAGCCTCGCTTACGATCGTGGGACCGGCTAGCGCCTCGACCGGCGCGGAAACGGATTTTTCGCTGAGGCTGAGCACTACGTCGACAGGCTTGCGCAGGAATTCGGCGCAAAGCTGTTCAATATCCGCAAGAAACTTGTCCTTGACCCATTCGAGGACGAACCGGTTGGGCGCGAAGACCACGATATTTTCCCCATCGAGGTGTGCGTGAAGCGGCTGAATCCAGGTCTTATATTGTTGCGCTGGAAGGGCTTTTTCGAAATGGAGGAGACAATGATTCCAGAAGCTATCCATCGGCGCAGGGTTATGATTTTGAAGCGGCATGCGGCCGTGGAGGGCGCACTAAACAGAACCAATAAGTTTACCAGCAAGGCTCCAAGTTATCCACAGGCTTGAAAAGTCATCGCCGTGGTTGACAAGCCTATGCTAAAACCCGTGTAATACCGCGCTTTTTCCGCTACGGAGTAGAGAAATATGAAACGTACCTACCAACCCTCGAAGACCCGTCGTGCACGTACGCACGGTTTCCTTGAGCGCATGAAGACTCGCGGCGGAAGGGCTGTTATCAATGCTCGCCGGGCAAAAGGACGGG
>JANXPQ010000143.1 GCA_025357235.1 Betaproteobacteria bacterium | reverse complement strand
GCGGCCTTCATGTCTTCGCGCATCATCTCGGCGACGAGTTCCGCGAATCGCACCCGTGGTCTCCAGCCAAGTTTTTCCGCCGCCTTGGTCGGATCCCCGAGCAGTGTCTCGACCTCTGCCGGCCGGAAGTAGCGGGTATCTACAGCTATCACGCAATTGCCTTCGACGTCGTACGCCTTTTCTTCGAGTCCCTTGCCCTTCCAGTCCAGCCTGAAACCGATCTCGGCCGCCGCCGCATTGATGAAGTCCCGTACGCTATGTTGCTCGCCGGTGGCAATGACAAAATCTTCCGGTTGCGGCTGTTGCAGCATCAGCCACTGCGCCTCCACGTAGTCGCGGGCGTGACCCCAGTCGCGCTTCGCGTCGAGATTGCCCAGATACAGGCAATCCTGCAGGCCGAGTCTGATGCGGGCGAGTGCCCGGGTGATCTTGCGCGTCACGAAGGTTTCGCCTCGCATCGGCGATTCGTGATTGAAGAGAATGCCGTTGCACGCAAAGAAGCCGTAGGCTTCCCGATAGTTGACCGTGATCCAGTACGCGTAAAGTTTGGCGACGCCGTACGGAGAGCGTGGGTAGAACGGCGTTGTTTCGCGTTGCGGCATCTCCTGCACCAGGCCGTAAAGTTCGGAAGTCGACGCCTGATAGAAACGCGTCTTCTTCTCCAGACCCAGAATGCGAATCGCCTCGAGCAGCCGCAGGGTTCCAAGAGCGTCCGAGTTTGCCGTATATTCCGGTTCCTCGAAAGACACCGCCACATGGCTCTGCGCGGCGAGGTTGTAGATCTCATCCGGCTGCACTTGCTGGACGATGCGCGTCAGGCTCGTCGAGTCGGTCATGTCCCCGTAGTGCAGGACGAAGCGCCGGCCGCTTTCGTGGGGATCCTGGTATAGATGGTCGATGCGATCGGTATTGAACAGCGATGTGCGCCGTTTGATGCCGTGCACCTCGTAACCCTTGTCGAGCAGGAATCCGGCAAGATAGGCGCCGTCCTGCCCGGTTACGCCCGTAATCAGCGCCCGCTTTGCGGGCGCAGGCGATTCTCTTAGCATTCTCGCTTCTCCAGTAGATAAGGCACTCTCAGACCGCAAATCGCAGCGTCACACCGATCGCGGCGAGAAATGCCGCCACGGGCAACGAGCCGCCCGAGCGTGATCCGGCGCGGTTGATGAGCAACTCGCATCCGTAAAGCAACACGACGAGCTGGACGATTACGGCACCCAGATCGAAATCCGTGTATCGGCTCTGCGCCAACATGCCGCTCACGATCACCACTCCCACGAGCAGATAGTCCGTGGGAGTGGTGCGGAATTCCTCTTCTCCGGACAGCCGGATCGAAATGCCGACCGCGAGCGCAAGCACCGAGAAGAAGATGACTTGCACGGCCGTGAATGCCCACCCGCCAGTCTCGGTATTGCGCTCGACCAGATAGACCAGTAGCGCGGCTGCACTGAACACGCCCATACGTATCAGTGCCGATGCGAATGCTGCAGATCGGGAAAGCATGAGGCCTGCCAGGGTAATCCCGGCCACTGCCGCCGCCGCCCATCCGCAATCCGCGGAAATCTCGTGCAAGCTCAGGCTCGCCACCAGGAAGTAAGCGGGAATGCCGAACTTGATGAAACGCATGGACCACCGCACGGCGGTGTTGCGAAATTCAGACCGCTCGAGGAAACGGCGCAGGGCATTACTCGCATCGCCGCGTTGCAACTTCCAGCCATTGCGTTCTGCCACTGCAAGCGCCACAAAAACCAGAGTGCATGCGGCAAGGTAGAGGCCGAGGACAAGCGTGTCGGACTCGTACCGGAACAGGATCGCGAAGATTACGAGCAATGCCTGTATGGCATAGATGATCACGACTGCTTCGTAGTGCCGGTACCCCAATTCGAGCAGGCGGTGATGGACATGATTCTTGGTGGCGCGAAACCAGTTCATGCGCTGGTAAACCCGTTGCACCAATACCGCGAGAATGTCCACGATGGGCAACCCGAGAATCAATGCGGGAATCGCCATGCTCAGGCCGGAGTCGACCTGCTGCGTGAGCAGCACCGTAAGCACCGCCAGCGAATAGCCGAGGAACTGGCTGCCGGAATCGCCCATGAACACGCGCGCGGGATGGGTGTTGTAGCGCAGAAAGCCGAACACACCGCCGATGACGGCCGCGCTGATCAGGACCAGATTCACGCCTCCGGCCAGATAACCCAGATAAGCCAGGCAACCGAGGCTCAGCAGCGACTCGCCGCCCGCCAACCCGTCGAGTCCGTCGGAATGATTCACCGCATTCACCATTCCGACGATGGCGATTACCGTAAACGGCTTGCCGATCGCCGGCGGCAACGACTCGACGATAAATGGAAAGTGGGAAACCCACAGACCGCCCCAGTAGACCACTGCGCCGGCGGCAACGAACTGGCCGATGAACTTGACGTAGTGACCGAGTTCGCGGCTATCGTCCCAGGCACCGAACAACAACAATACGGAGGAACCCAGCAGATAAGCCGGCATCCAACCTTGCATCGGCGTCCATAGCAGGATCGCCACGATCGATCTGAGTGCGATACCGATGCCGCCAACACGGGGAATGGGGTGGGCGTGCACCTTGCGTGCATTGGGCAGATCCACCATGCCGAGCCGCGGGGCGAGCCGCATCATTAGCGGGATTGTCGCCATGCTGATGACCAGCGCGGTGATAAGGATGAATGGAAACGTCACAGATTGGACTCGTTCTCGAATTATTTTCTTTTTGTCAGTTCGGAATATGTCCTGCCAGTGCGGGCACAGCTTGCGCGGCAAACGCCTCCAATGTCCGATCTGCCTTCTCGACTGATTCGCCCCGCTCGATTGGAGTCACCAGGCGCACCATCCCACCATCGCTGCGCCCGCGGGTAATCGCATCCAGAAAGATGTAAAGCTTCACGACGTATTCGTCGGTAACGATGCGGCCGCGTTGCTGGAACCAGTAGTAAACCAGTTGCCTATGTTCTCCCTTCTGTATGACAACTCGATTAACCCGCATCGCCTTTCCCGCGAAACGCACATCGCGCATTTCATGCGGCGAAAAATCGATGATCTCCCAGCCATCCCCCGGGATGCACGCGCGCGGCGAGTGAGCGGAATTGCCTTCAGCCTGCACGTCGTAATAGGAAACGTAGAAATTGACGGTGCTCCCCGAGGCGCTTGCATAGTCAGCAAGGAGGTAGTCGTCCAGTTTGAGTTCCGCCAGATACACAGGCTCCATGACCTGTGTCCGGCCCTTCCATTCACCCAGCGAGAGCGGATATTCGACGAAGTCATGGCGCTCGGGGCGTACGTGCGACGGTTGCGGCGCCAGCGCTGCCAATGCCGCACCGGCCCCGAGGGCAAGCATCGCTGCGAGATACGACCAGGGCAATGCCCGGTAACTGCGTTTTGCGTCCACCGGCGTGGCGGACGGAAAATCCATGCCGAATACTTCCCGCAGGCGGCGGCGCGGCTTCGACCAGTACGACAGCACCCACATTTCCACCATCATCACCGCCATGCAGGCCATGAAGATGATCCAGCCTTCGAAGTCATGCAGGAAGCCTTCGGCCATGGATTTTCCCCAGTGCTCGACTGTGATGCCGATCAGCCCGATGCGGAAACTGTTCATCAGTACGGTCACCGGTATCGTCGACAGGAACAGCACGGCGCGCTTCCAGAATTTCTCCTGGTAGAAATAAGCGGCAATGAAACCGAGCGTCATCAACGGAAACAGATAACGCAGCCCGCTGCAGGCCTCCACCACCTGCAGTTTCATCGCGCCCAGGTCGATGACGTTGCCTTCGAGGTAGACGCTGATGTTGCACAGCCGGATCAGGGCGACGCCCAATTGCGAGGAAAGCAGCTGCAACGCCTGGGAAATTTCGCGCAATAGATAATTGGGCAACGGGATCATGAACGCAAGCACGGCAATGGGCACAAGTACCACCCGGAAGCCGTGGGTACCCGTATAAGACAGAGCGAGGCCCGCGATCGCCAGCAACAAGGCATATTGAGATATGGTTCCGAGAGTACTCAGTTCCCCTATTGCCAGAAACGTGAGGGCAACCAGCACCATGCCGAAACCGAGCCAGGAACCGCCGAAAGGAATTCGCTCGAGCTGATTTTTTCGCTGCCAGATCAAGAACAGGCTGAGAAAGGGAATGATGTAGCCGAAGCTGTACTCTTCCTGGGTATCCCAGATGCGGACCAGATGCGCTATGGCTTCGTGGAAAGTGACGGCAAGCAGCGCGAGCGCGACGAAGAACGATACCCACGCAGCGCTGGGTTCCCGATATACGTTTTCGGGCAGGGTTAAGGCGTGGACGTTCATGTCATATTCGGCTGCTGGCCCATGCGCGTGATCCCTGAATTTGCGTCCGGGCTATTTTGGGAGGGACGTGAAGCCACCCGATCTTCGGACACCGCCATCGGCGGTGCGGAACTACCGCAACCCGATTTATGGGCAGGCAAAGTATCAGTCCAGGATTACGGTATTGCTGCCGCAGAACTAGTGCGATCTTCCCGGTTGACATCGCGGATCCCGGAACAGCGACGGAGTCGCATTGCGCAAGTAATCTAAACGCAACATTCACCACCCAGAATCCTGGTCTCACAGACCGTCAAAACCGTCGCTGCAAGCCTGCTCACAGTCTTCCACTGAAAATGAAAATTCTGCGTGTGATCCAATCCGCCAACCAGGCGGACGATGGTCCCGTGAAAGGCATCAACCGGCTTCCCGCCCCGATCTTCAAACCGACGCTCGCAGCCGCCGAACCGATGCGCATCTTCCAGCAGGTTATGGCTCCAGCATGAAGAGCGGCGACGAGCATTCGCTCGGCGATCCCTTCCTGCGTCCCAACACATCAATGCGCAGCCGGCTGTCGCGTACGTGCTGGGCGGTCGCGTATGTCTTGCTGTTCCGCCCCTCGCCCCGGCCGATGCATGCATGGCGTTCGATGCTCCTGCGATTATTCGGCGCCAAACTCGGGGTCGATTGCCATATCTATCCTCGTGCGCGAATCTGGG
>JANXPQ010000102.1 GCA_025357235.1 Betaproteobacteria bacterium | reverse complement strand
GCGTCAGTCGAGCGACGCAAGCGCGACATTTCGGATAACCCATCACCGGCGGAGGCTCGTTCTACCAATCCGGAATTACTGTCCAACCGCTTGCCCCACCTATGGGCGCGAGCTACTCAATTCAGGTCAGATAGGAAACCGTATCACCAGACACAAAACTGGCATCACTGTCGAGCATCTGCAAGTGCAACTCCCGTCCCTCCACCATCTTGGCATCGGGGAAGAGGCTCAATGTTGACCGCTCGCACAGCATAAATCCGGCGCGGGAAAGCCCTTCTATGCCCAATGCAGTCGAGGCCCAGGCCGATACTTCGTAGACACGCTTTTCGCGAGCGGCCAGAACAGCGGCAGTCCGGTATCCGGCACACCAGTCCTCGACATTGCTGGAAGGCAGCCAGAGATCCGCGATTCGTGCCACGTGCGGAGCGAAAGCGAGACAGAAATAACCTGCCAACTCGCTACCTTTCTGCAAACCGAAGAACGCGTGCCGGACGGAGGGGGAATTCAATACATACCGGTAGAATTCCGGGCTCCGGGCAGTTACGGCTGCAACGGCAAACGGCTGAGGCCACAACCCTTCGGGAATCTGCTCTGGAGCCAACGGTCTGGCCGACCATCCGTGCGGCAGCGACAACGGGTGCGAAAGGTCCCACGAGATATTGCGCAGCAATCGCGCCGGAAATTTCCAATTTCGTTCTACCCTGGTCAATGCTTGTCCCAGCGGTCGCACCGGGCGGGCAAATCGGTGTAGCTGACTGTGTGGTCGGAAACCGATGACGGGAAGGATACCTCGCGCAACTTCGCTGCCGCCAGTTGCGACCATCATGCCTACCTTTGCGGCGATCTGTCGCAGGAGCCAGATACCGACTCCCTTATACTTCCTGTCGGCCGCCCAGTCGATTAGGTGCACAGCAGAGATTTCCCGGCCGGAAACGCGCAAGCGCACCGGCCACACAGCGGCATGCGCCGCAATGGCGCCGAGATGCTCGGCCGTGAAACTGCGCGAACCCTCCCAGTCAGGGCGGTTAGTCCAGTATTTCCATGCCATATGCTTCTCGTCCAGGAGCAACGCCCCCTTCGGTGACTGGAACACCCGTCCCAGAAAGTCCGCAAGTGCCGCGGCGTCACGCTGTGTCGTCAGTCGGAAGTCCATCTGGTTTGATTATTTGGCTTCGGAGCCTTCAGATGCGCGGGGTTGCGAACCTACGCAGGTGCCCGGCGTCAGAATATGCTGCGCCTCAACTCGGGGGTCTCCTCCTTCGACTGTTCGAGGATCCTCGCGATCGAAAGCTCCAAATCTGTGTGCCCCTTTTTGCACCAGTTAAGAACCCCGCTCCAAGACGCCTCTCGATCCCGATCGAGATTCTTTCGTAAATTCGGTCCAATCTTACTAGAAAGTTCTTACTCAGTTCTTACTCTCCCCAATCTAATTGCCTTGGAATTCGCCGTTGGAGACAGTTCAATGAGGCAGATGGTATCCTCTCTGCCGCTGGACCCTAAAGGCGCGCAACCCAGTGACAGAGCAGGAGAGTGCTTCAGATGCGAAACGAAACAATTGCCATCCACGGCGGCTATGAAGAGGAATCCACGACAAAGGCCGTTGCTGTCCCGATCTATCAGACGGTAGCCTATGCATTCGATAGCGCCGCGCATGGCGCAGCGCTCTTCAATCTCGAAGTCGAGGGATACCGCTACAGTCGAATCGCCAATCCGACTTGTGACGTTCTCGAACGACGCGTTGCCGCGCTCGAAGGGGGACTGGGCGCGCTTAGCGTAAGCACAGGGCAAGCGGCATTGCACTATGCAGTACTCAATCTTACAGAGAGTGGCAGGAATATCGTTTCGGTTCCGCAACTCTACGGGACGACTTATACCCTGTTTGCTCACATGCTGCCTGGGTTCGGCATCAATGTTCGCTTTGCCGAGAGCGATCAGCCGGCTGCCATTGAGAAGATGGTCAATGTGGACACGAGAGCGATCTTCTGCGAAAGCGTGGGAAACCCGGCAGGGAATATTTGCGACATCGAGGCGCTTGCGAATGTCGCCCGCAAGCACGGGATTCCATTGATCGTGGACAATACGGTCGCCACGCCTATTCTGCTGCGGCCGATAGACTATGGCGCCGACATCATCGTACATTCCCTGACGAAATTCATGGGCGGGCATGGAACGACCCTCGGTGGCGCGATCGTCGATAGCGGGAAGTTTCCCTGGGCGAAGTACGCTCAGCAATTCCCGATGTTCAGCGAACCGGACGCGTCCTATCATGGTCTGGTTTACACGGATCATTTTGGTCCGGCGGCCTATATCGGGCGCTGTCGTAGCGTATACCAGCGGGTGGTGGGCTCGGTCTTATCGCCACTGAGTGCGTTCCAGCTGCTTCAGGGAATAGAGACAGTCGCTGTCCGGATTGCCCGTCACGTTGAGAATGCCAGAGAGGTGGCCAATTTCCTGCGCCGAGACGCGAGAGTTGACTGGGTCAACTACGCTGGGTTCCCGGATAACCAGTACCATGCGCTGGCTCAGAAGTATCTCGGTGGCCGCGCATGTTCGTTGATAACTTTCGGCATTCGGGGCGGCTTCGAGGGAGGAACGAGGTTTTATGACGCGTTGAAGCTGGTCAAGAGACTGGTCAACCTGGGCGACGCCAAATCTCTGGCCTGTCATCCCGCCTCGACAACTCACCGGCAGATGTCGACCGAGGAGCAGCGGAAGGCGGGCGTTACGCCCGAAATGATCCGGCTCAGCATCGGCATTGAGCATGTGGACGATATCATCGCCGACCTCGATCAGGCGCTGGAAACGGCGGCGGCGGGTTGAAGCCCGTGAAGAATCCTGGCGAACAAGCCGCGTGCGCCTCGGCCCTGTTCCCAGCGCGCGAAGACCGCGAACGTTGGGACGATTTCCTGACGCGCGCGCTGCATGCCGCCGACGGGCGTGTCGCCAAAGGCCCCGTCACGCCGACCCTCGATCTTGGCTCCTTCAGGAGCGAACTTAAACGCTTTGACTTCCAAGCGCCGCGTCCCCTGGACGATCTCCTGTCATGGACCATCGAACGGATGGAGCATGGCCTCGTACATGTGAATCATCCGCGATATTTTGGGCTGTTCAATCCGGCTCCCACATTTCCGGCGCAGTGCGCGGATCGGATCGCCGCGACGTTTAATCCTCAGCTGGCGACTTCGACGACATCGCCGGTGGCGGTCGAGATCGAGGCTCATGTCATCCGGGCGATTGCCCGGCGCGCGGGTCTCCCGGCGGAGAGCGCCGGTCACTTCACCAGTGGCGGATCGGAAGCGAATTGCACCGCAGTTATTTGCGCCTTGACCCAGGCGAACCCCGCATTTGCCATGGAGGGGGCTCGAAGCTTTCGCGGCGCTCCCGTGTTCTATGTATCCAAGGAAAGCCATCTGGCCTGGGTCAAGATCGCGCACCAAGTAGGCATAGGTCGGTCAGCAGCTCGTCTCATAGCCACGGACGGATCCGGGCGCATGGACGCGAAGGCCCTTGCCAAAGCAGTGGATGCCGATCGCTTGGAGGGCTGTGTGCCCTTCATGATCGCAGCTACGGCTGGGACGTCCAACGCCGGAATGATTGATCCCCTGGCCGAGTGCGCCGAGATCGCCCGGAAATACGGGCTTTGGTACCACGTGGATGCAGCCTGGGGGGGCGCGCTAATCGCATCAGACCGTCTGCGCGGCGTGCTCGCTGGCATCGAGCTGGCAGACTCCACCACGATTGATGCCCACAAATGGTTTGCGACGACAATGGGTTGCGGCATGATCATCACCAAGCATGCTGCCGTGCTGTCGAACGCGTTTCAAGTCTCAGTCAGCTTTATGCCATCCAATTTTGCAGGCCTCGACCCCTATGTCACGACGATGCAGTGGTCGCGACGCTTCCTTGGGCTGCGCCTGTTCCTGTCGCTCGCATCTGCTGGATGGGCCGGTTATGGCGAACACGTGGAGCGCTCGCTCGAATTGATCGCGCTGCTCAAGGAGCAACTCTCCCCGCGCGGCTGGCGTATTGCAAACGACTCGCTGGTTGGAGTGTTGTGCGTCGAACCGCCGCCGGGGCACGGCGATCCGCGGTCGGTCGTCGGCCGGGTCCTCGCGTCAGGCCGCGCCTGGGTCGCTGTGGCAAAGTTCGAAGGGCGCGATGTAATTCGGGCCTGTGTGACGAGCGGCGAGACGACACCGGACGACATCGCAGAGCTGGTCAATGCCCTCCAAGCGGCCGCGTGAACAAGGCGGAAACCACCTTTCAAAAGTTACGGTTGACTTATCTCAGGGGCAATCCTTGCGATCAAAGCCTCCACGGTCAAAATGGAGCGAAAATTCGCAGGAGTAATTTCGGGAGCCGGTATCATGATATCGAATTCGGCCTCCACCGCGAGCATCAGGTTGACCATATCGATCGAACTCAAGCCGACCTGGGAAAGCTGTTCATCGACCAATATCGGCCGGGTAATCGAATGCTTCGCCAGGATTTCCTTGACCAGTTGAACTAATCGATCTCTCAGTAAGGCGGTGCTTCGGTCTTGCATTTCTTCACTTTCTGATTCGTCCAGTGCTCTTGCAGGGCGCAGTGGAAGCTGCAGGAACGTGAGCAGTTGACTGTAAGGTTTGAATCGTTAACAAGAACTGATTCTATTACACCGTCAAGCCAGACAGCTACTGTGGCCAACGCTATGACGGGAATTCTGGCCATTGATGGCCCCGCGCAGTCAAGTGGCTAAGGCACCAATAGTTGTTCTTTGGCCGCAACGAATGGCTTTAATTGGATTTCTCCTTCATTGCGAATCACGGCGGCATGCTTTATTCTTGCAAAAGATGGGGTTTACGCATCAGGGAGGTCCATGCGTAAATTGTATTACACAAAATACAATAATTGACGATTACAGTTTGCAGCCGTGCGACAAATTGCCGTCGGCTCATAAAATAAGGGGAGGCTACGACTATGCCGGTCGCAGGCAGTGTTGACGCGCTCGCACCACAAGTGGCTATGGACCATCGATCGATTGGGGACGGACCCGCATCAGCGGCCCTAAGGGCTCGCGCAGAAGCCGTAGCGGTGATAGCAGAAAAGAACGCAGGGGCCGTTGATCGCGACGCACGCTTTCCCGAAGAAACTTTCGCGGCGGCTCGGTCACAGGGTTTGCTGGGGATCATGGCGCCACACGATCTCGGTGGGGAGGGCGCCAGCCTTTCCGCCGTGGTCGACATCTGCTACAGGCTAGGCCGCGCTTGCTCCGCCTCGGCCATGATCTATGCGATGCACCAAATCATGGTCGCTTGCATCCTCCGGCACCGCGGAAATACGGCATGGCATGAACGCTTGTTGCGTCGCCTTTGCGCCGAGCAATTGCTTTTTGCCTCATCTACGACGGAAGGCCGAGGTGGCGGTAACGTGCGATCGAGCGAGGCTCCAATCGAGCGCAGCGGTTCGAGAATAAGCCTGGAAAGGCGCGCGACTGTCATGTCGTATGGAGCCAACGCCGACGCCATCGTGACGACCGCTCGTCGTGCTGCTGACGCCGCGGCCTCCGATCAAGTCCTCGTCGCGTTCCTAAAGGAGGACTACACGCTTGAGCCACTTGCCGCGTGGGACACCCTGGGGATGCGCGGCACCTGCAGCGCCGGATTCACGATCAAGGCTTCGGGCGAGCCCGATCAGATCCTGCCGGACCCCTATGAAGTCATCCACGTCCGGACCATGGCTCCGGTTTCGCATCTAACGTGGGCGAGTGTGTGGGCGGGGATTGCGGCTGGGGCCGTCGAGCGGGCCCAGTTCTTTGTGCGCAGTGCAGCGCGTCAGGCAGGCGGTCAACTCCCGCCCGGCGCAGCCCATTACACGAAAGCAAGTTCCTCGTTGCTGACACTCCGCGGACTGGTGGCTTCTTCCCTGCGTAAATTCGAGCAGGCCGCTCGCGACGAGGATAAACTCGCCTCGGTCGAATTCCAGACCATGATCAACCTGACGAAAGTCGAGGCGTCGGAGTTGGCGGTTTCGACCGTGTTGGCCGCGCTCCGCGCCTGCGGGCTTTCCGGCTACCGGAATGACGGTGACTACACCATCGGCCGCTATCTTCGCGATGTCCTGTCTTCGCCTATCATGATCAACAACGATCGAATTCTCGCAAATGTCGCGGCCAGCTCGTTAATGAGCCCGGTCCCCGCGTCAATGGGCGACTAGGACCCTATTCGGAGGCCGCTCGGCATGAACCCAGATATCTCCAACAAAGCGCGGGAAACCTCCGCGGAATCCAACAATTCGCTTGATGCGTTGGCTGCCGCGTTGTTTCGGCCGATGGGCGTCGACGGCGTATACGCGCGCACACCTCTGTATGAAGAAGTAATTGACCGCCTGACAGCTTTCATATCGCGCCACCGCGAAAGCGGGACCGAGATCTTGAGGTTTCCTCCGGTCATGAGCCGCCACCAGCTTGAGAAGTCCGGCTACCTGAAAAGCTTCCCCAACCTGCTCGCGTGCGTCTGTGCACTGCACGGAACCGAAGCGGAGATTCGCACAGCAGCCGATCGGCACGAGGCGGGGGGCGACTGGACCACCTCGCTGGCCCCGGCGGACCTCGTCCTTTCGCCTGCCGCCTGCTACCCGATATACCCGCTGGCAGCAGCTCGTGGCGCTGTTCCGACCGGAGGTTTGCGGTTCGATGTTGCGTGCGATTGTTTCCGACGGGAACCCTCCAAGCATCTCGATCGCCTGCAGTCTTTCCGTATGCGCGAATATGTATGTATCGGCTCTCCGCAGGAAGTTCTCGATTTCCGGGAGCGCTGGATGAAGCGCGCGCAACACCTGGCGGACGACCTGGAACTGTCGTATCGGGTCGACACCGCCAGCGACCCTTTCTTCGGCCGCACCGGTCAAGTGATGGCGATCAGCCAACTTCAGGCATCGCTTAAATTTGAGCTGCTCGTCCCAGTGCGTTCGGCAGAGCAACCGACCGCCTGCATGAGCTTCAATTATCATCAAGACCATTTTGGGACAACTTGGGGATTGCGCAACGCAGCGGGCGACGTTTCTCATACCGGCTGCGTTGCATTCGGCATGGACCGCCTCGCGGTCGCGCTGTTTGCAAAGCACGGCCTGGAGCTTCGGAAATGGCCGGCGGCCGCCCGAAACGCCCTGGCACTAGGCTGACTTCGTCGCACGTCCGACGGTAGGTAGGGTCGCACGTGCCTCTTGATCCACACGTTAGACGGATTCTGGATATGTTGACGGCGGCAGGCGCGACCAGTGCATCGCTCCTGCCCTTGGCCGCGCGGCGCGACGCCTTCCGGAAGCTGATGAACCTTTCCGATCGCGATGTGGCAGTCGGCCATGTGGAAGACCGTGTGTTGCCGGGGCCTGATGGCCAGATTGGAATCCGGGTCTATACCCCGATCGAAGCACGCTCCGACCAATTGCCCGGGTTGGTCTTTTTCCATGGGGGGGGGCTTGTCACCGGGAGCCTCGACACGCACGAAGGCGTTTGCCGGTCACTTGCCAACGAAACCGGTTGCCGCCTCGTATCAGTCGATTACCGGCTGGCGCCCGAGCACAAGTTCCCCGCCGCCGTCATGGACGGCTGTGCAGCGGCCACGTGGACCGTCGAACACGCGCCGGAACTTGGAATCGACCGGGACCGAATTGTTATCGGCGGAGACTCTGCTGGTGCGACCCTTGCCGCAATAGTTTGTCAGATGACCAAGCGGGTGGCAAAAGTGAAATTCGCCGCCCAACTATTGTTATGCCCGATCATGGACTTCACCGCCGATACGGAATCGCGGTCGGCTTTCGCCGAAGGCCATCTGCTCGACAAGGCAACCATGGACCGGGATCTCGAACACTATGTGCCGGCGGGCGTGGAGCCCACGGATTCGCGCATCTCGCCGCTTCGAGCTCTGGATTTCAGTGACCTCCCGCCGGCGTACATTCACACTGCGGAATTCGACCCATTGCGTGACGAAGGCAGGGTCTATGCCGACACATTGAGGCTTGCCGGTATTGAAGTGAAATATACGTGCCACCCGGGTATGATCCATCTTTTCTATGGCATGACCAGCGTCATTCCGTACGCGCGCATCGCGATGAAGAATATCGGTGCCGAAATCAGGGTGGCGCTCGGGTGACGCCCGAAGAAGAAGAGGAACCACGTCATGACGAATCGGCTCGAGATCGACCGCCTGCTTCGACAGCTCTACGCCGCGAGGGTGGCGGGCGACCTGAACGGCGTCTGCCAAACATTTGCGAATGATGCCAAGTTCGAAATCGCCGGCACCAGTCAGACTAGTCCGATAGCGATTTCGGCGGCTGGCCTTGACCAAATTCGCACGTGGCTCGCCCTGCTAATCAAAACATTCCAGCTCAGCGACCAGACGATCCTCGCGATGATAATCGACGATGCGACGGCTGCCGTGCATTGGCGCGCCAAGATTCGTTCGAGAATCACCGGCACCACGATACTGACCGACTTGGTTGACTTGGTGCAAGTCCGAGACGGACGCATTGCGTCGTATACCGAATTCTTCGTGCCGCGCTAACACCCATTCAAACAAAATTTCGTCGGAGGAACGGCATCATGTCTGTGAGATCAACTGTACTGTCCCAATTCAAGCAAGTGGCAGCGGAGCAAAACAAGACCTTGCCACCGCTCTCCGATGATCTGGCGCTGCTCGAGTCGAGTCTCGACTCCCTGTGCTTCGCCATTATCGTTGCGCGTCTCGAAGACGAGTTGGGAGTTGATCCATTCAGTGCCGGAGAAAACGCCAGCGTTCCCGTCACACTCGGCGAGTTCATCAAGCTCTATGAAGATGTCGCAAAGTGAAGGCCACACGCTTTGGACTTTGTTGCGCGCGACTGGACGCCTGTCTGACTGTGTCCTCTGGGGGGCTGATGCCAGCGTAATTTTGGGCGATTTGTCGCGCGGCTCAAGCCTCGGTGGTCGGATGGCGGAGCTGCATGGTCGCTCTGTGCTTATCGCAACCAAGGATCAGCTCACGGCTGCGCTGGCATTAATCGAGCTTGACGGCATTGCACGCCGGATTGTTCTTTGCCCTGCGGATTTACCGCAGGCGCACATTCCCGTCGTCATGGCGGCTGCGGCCGTGGACGCGGTTGTGTCGGATTGGGTACGACCGGAAGCCGGCACGCCGAACGTAGGGCCCTTCGTAACCTGCAGTTCGAATCTTACGCCGGCCGTTACTGAGCGCGGCGGCGGATACCTGACAGAATGGATTCTTCTGACATCCGGTACGACCGGCTTGCCAAAAATGGTCGTGCACTCCTTGTCGAGCCTGACAGGTGCGATCCAAGTCACACGTACAGAGGCGAGCCCTGTCGTCTGGAGCACTTTCTACGACATTCGCCGCTATGGCGGCCTGCAGGTTCTTCTACGCGCGCTCCTCGGCGGCGGATCGATGGTGTTGTCGAGTGCCACAGAATCGACGGATGATTTTCTGACTCGGGCCGGCTCGCACGCAGTGACCCATATCCTGGGAACCCCCACCCACTGGTGGCTCGCCCTCACGAGCGCTTCGGCGCATCTGCTTGCACCCAAATACGTTCGCTTGTCCGGAGAGATAGCTAACCAAGCGATCTTGGATCGTCTGCGGGCCCAATACCCCGCGGCCACGATCGTCCACGCGTTCGCTTCGACTGAAGCTGGCGTAGGGTTCGAGGTCGGAGATGGTCTCGCGGGCTTTCCGGCGAGCCTGGTCGGGCAGCGCGGCGCCAGTGTCGAGATAAAGGTTGAGGATGGCTCGCTTCGGATCCGCTCGGCGCGGTGCGCAGCCCGTTATCTTGATAGCCAGGGCGAGACTCTCGCGGACGCGGAGGGTTTTGTCGACACGCGAGACCTGGTTGAGCTGCGTGGTGAGCGCTACTACTTCGTCGGTCGCAGGGACGGCGTCATCAACGTCGGCGGTCAGAAGGTCCAGCCAGAGGAGATCGAAGCGGTGATCAATTCCCACCCTCGGGTGCAAATGTCACTCGTGCGGTCCAGAAAGAACCCCATTACCGGCGCAATTGTCATTGCAGAAGTCGTTCTGAACGCGGAACCCAGCGCAAGGGGCGAGCCAAGTGACGCGATCAGGCAAGAGATACTTGGACTCTGCCGCGTGGCGCTTCCCCGGCACAAGGTCCCGACAGCAATCAGCTTCGTTCCCTCATTGGCCGTCGCTGCCACCGGCAAGGTCGCTCGCCGCGGTGCGTAACGTCCTGGTGACAGGTGGAAGCCGAGGGCTTGGGCTGGGGATAGCTCGAAGGCTCGCGGCTGCGGGGTACTGCGTCATCGCAGTTGCGCGAAATGAAACCAGCCAACTGAACGCTGCGATTGAGGAAGTCCAGCGAGCACATCTCGGAGCGCTCCACTTTGTCCCGTTTGACCTGGCCGGAATCCGGGAGATTCCCCTGTTTGTGAGGAAGTTGCGGAAAGAATTTGGTTCGATCTACGGACTGGTCAACAACGCCGCAATTGCATTCGATGGCGCTCTCGCCGTCATGCACGACTCGCGAATCGAACAGCTCGTGCGCGTGAATACACTATCGCCCATCGTCCTCACCAAGTATGTGGTGCGCTCGATGATGGCCGACGGCGGCGGGCGAATCGTGAACGTCTCCTCAATCATCGGCTTCACTGGGTACAGCGGACTGTCCGTCTACGGTGCGACGAAGGCGTCGGCGATCGGTTTCACGCGCTCGCTCGCGCGGGAGGTCGGACGCATGGGCGTGAATGTGAATGCAGTCGCGCCCGGCTTTATGCGCACCGAGATGACCCAGGGGCTCGGCAGCGAGCAATTGCAACAGATCGAACGGCGCAGTGCGCTTCGCCATCTTCCAGACATCGACGACGTGGCGCATGCAGTCGAATATCTTCTCGGCGATACGGCAAAAAGCATTACCGGGACCGTGCTCACGGTCGATGCCGGCAATACCGCGTGATGAACTCAGAACACCGTGAACCCGGCACGCCTTCGGCTGCCAAGGCGTGGTTGCGTGCGCTCGAGCTGACGGCGCCGCTTGCCACTCACCCTCATCGCATTCTGCCCGTCGTGATCGAGGAACTCGCCGGGACGCTCGGCGACGCGCCCGCCCTTCTCTCCGAGCATGAATGCCTGACCTACCGCGCGCTGGCGGAACAGTCGAACCGATATGCTCGGTGGGCGCTCGACCAGGGCATCGCTGCCGGCGACGTCGTTTGCCTGCTCATGCAAAACAGGCCCGAATACATGGCGATCTGGCTTGGCGTCACGCGCGTTGGCGGTGTCGTTTCGCTGATTAATACCAATCTGGCCGGTCCTTCCCTCGCGCATTGCATCGATATTGTCGCGCCCAGCCACATCATCGTGGGCGCCGAACTTGTCGATGCACTTGCCGCCGCGCTGCCGGAACCTGCCCGCAGGGAAAGGATCTGGGTGCACGGCCCGGCACACGACCGATTCCCGCGCATCGATCTCGACATCGCGCAGCGTGCGGGCGCAAAGTTAAGCACGCTTGGCATCCGGCCAACGAGCGTCGAGGACACAGCACTCTACATCTACACCTCGGGCACGACGGGGCTGCCCAAGGCCGCCAAAGTCAGCCACCTTCGGCTGATGCAATGGAGCCTTTGGTTCGCCGGCTTGATGGGCATCGGATCGAGCGACAGGATGTACAACTGCCTGCCGATGTATCACAGCGTTGGCGGCGTCCTGGCAACCGGAGCAGTCTTGGTCGGTGGCGGTTCGGTAGTAATCCGCGAAAAGTTCGCTGCGCGCCAGTTCTGGAAAGATATTGTTCGCTGGGACTGCACGCTGTTCCAGTATATCGGAGAGCTATGCCGATACCTGCTGCACACCGAGCCCTGCCCGCATGAGTCCACGCACCGAATCAGGATGTGCTGCGGCAATGGGCTGAGATCCGATGTGTGGAATGACTTCAAGACGCGGTTTCATATTCCAAGAATTCTGGAGTTCTACGCCGCGACGGAAGGCAATTTTTCGCTCTTCAATGTCGAAGGCAAGCCGGGAGCCGTTGGCCGCATTCCGTCGTTTCTCGCGCATCGATTCCCGGCCACGCTGGTGAAGGTCGATCTCGATAAGGAAGAGCCGCTGCGCGACGATCAGGGATCGTGCATCCGCTGTGCGCCGAACGAAATCGGAGAAGCGATAGGCAAGATCCCCACGGATCGGTCCGACATAGGCAGTCGATTCGACGGCTACACGAGCAAGGAAGCGTCTGAAAGAAAGATTCTCCATAACGTGTTCAAGCCGGGAGACGCCTGGTTCCGCACCGGTGACCTGATGCGGAAGGACCACGAAGGCTACTTCTATTTCATCGACCGCATCGGCGATACCTTCCGCTGGAAGGGCGAGAACGTCTCGACGTTCGAAGTCTCGGAGGCGATTTGTGCGTTCCCTGGCATCAGGGAGGCGAACGTTTACGGTGTCACAGTTCCCGCCGCTGACGGGCGCGCCGGCATGGCCGCCCTAGTGACCGAGAGCGAGCTAGATCTTGCAGCATTGCGCGCGCATCTGATTGCCCGCTTGCCAGCTTATGCATGTCCTTTGTTCTTGCGCCTGCGGCGCGAAATGGAGATTACCTCAACCTTCAAGCACGCGAAGAGCGAGCTGGTACGCCAAGGTTACGATCCAACAACCACGTCCGATTCGATCTTTTTCAATGACCCAGAGCAAGCAGCGTTCGTGCGTCTAGACGAGGCCTTGTATGATCGCATCCAAACTGGCCAGTTCCGACTATGATCGGCATCTGAGGTCCGCGCGAGCTACGAGGCATCACGCGACAGGAAGCAGTCATATTCAGAACTCGACGCCGGGAAAATTCATGGCCTAAGCTTCAGCCAAAACGACTCGCGGTGATTGTCCGACCAACCACCGAAGGTAACGCTTGATGCGCCCGAGCTCGTGAATCCGAAAGGTCTTCCGGACATATTCGGGTACTGTCCAGGTTGCTGTGGTTCCCGCAGCAAAATGCGTGCTGTCACCAGCCGCAAGTGAGAACTTCTTGTCAAGATACTCGATTTCAACCTTACCGGCGATAATGTAAATAGATTCATCCTCCGCATACTGATAGCTGAATTTAGCCGGTCCACGGCATTCCCAGATACCAACCGGTGAAGAATAATCGTGTTCGCGGGAAAATACAGTGGAATTACAATCGGGTGTACCAGAAATCATCCAAGATGAATGTATGGGGCTCGGCTTCATTGCAAGATATTCGCGTTTTCCCAGCTTTTCCTGAAATTCCACATAGCCGGGCTTTGTCCTCGATAGATGTACACCCGCGAACGCGATCACCGTTCCGAAAATCCCCACGAAACAAGCAGCAGCGATGCGCAATGTCATTTTGTTAACGGTCATTTGCCCCTCCATCACGCTTCTTCATGCTTTATCTCATTTTATATATGATCAACACATACAGCTTGCCACCTTACATATTTCTTACACAAGAATTTTCGAGGCGCTAAGAGAATTTGTCAAACCTGACAAATGACGCATACGAGTATGGGCGAGGGCTTCAAATTACGGCTCAAGCGCGTGAGTATCGGCCACGAAGCCCAATGTTCTCGAGCTTGAGGGGTGCCTTCCGCCCGACGAGCTTGCCTTTGTTCCACGGTTCCCGGCGTACCGGATTGCAAGTGACCTGCTCCAGGACGGGCTCCATTTCCTCGAAGAAGGAGCCTCAGTCTGAACGCTGACGGAAGGGATCGTATCCGACCCTGAGCGGCCGGATACATCTGCAGTAAGCGGACATCCAACCATAGTTGTGAAAGGCGGGTGGAACGGCGCCAAGAGAAGCTAAGGCCGCCTCACGTCCTTCAGCTCGAAATGAAGGTTAGAAGTCGCTTGCCGAGTA
>JANXPQ010000093.1 GCA_025357235.1 Betaproteobacteria bacterium | reverse complement strand
TCACGCCCAGTTCTTTCAAGTAGGGGATTTTTTCCATCAGGCCGCGATAGGTGCCGCGATGCTCCACGCCGGAGCTGGAATGAATGGTGAAGCCGCGAACATGCGTTTCATAAATCACGGTCCTGGACCAGGGATGCCTGGGCGGCCGGTCGTCATGCCAGTGGAAGTGCTCATGAGTGAACACGCATTTCGGCATGGCGCCGGCATCATCCACTTTCGAAAAAACCAGGTCCTGCTCTGGCGCATCCGGATCGTATCCCCGCACCGCGCCAAAATCCCAATCTGCCAACGGAGAGATCGCTGTCGCAAAGGGATCCAGAAGCAGCTTGTTGAAATTGAAGCGATGTCCTTCCTCTGGATGATACGGGCCATCAACCCGGTAGGCATAGAGTTGACCGGGACGAACCCCTTCAACCCATACGTGCCACACATCACCGGTGCGATTGCGTGCGGAATCGAAATCAACAACCCTGGCCGGTGTTGCGTCCGCGTGCTGATCAAACAACTCCAGCCGAACGCGGCTGGCGTGACGGCTGAACAGGGCAAAGTTGACTCCTCCCTCAGATTCAGAGGTCCCCAACGGCAATGGAACACCTCTCCGAACTTCAGTGTGTTCGCAGACATCTGCCACGTAATCATCGAGTGGGCGTTCAGGTGTATTCATGTTCGTATTGAATTACCGCTGCCACAGAATTCGAGCTGCTTCGAGAGGAATCGCCACGCCGTCGCGACAGGGTATGAGCCGCGCCGTATAGTCCGATGCCGGGCGTGTTGCAGGCACCCCTGCGCGATAAGCGTAGCCGTTGATTGCGCCCACCAGTTTCCGCACGCGCTTCATCTCCACTCGCTCCAACGTGGAGTCGCCAATGCCATTTGCGTATAGCTCGACGCGCACTGCCTCCGGATCCAGGTCATCAAGATACATTTGAACCTCGAATAAATGTTGCCCACCATTGGTTTCAAGCTTCAATTCACCGAAGCGCAATGCGGCCCATTTTTGCTCCATCTCGTGGCGCCAGTTCACCATAGCCGCGCCAATTGCGCCCTTGTCTGCTGCCCGCGCAAGATAGGCTGAGGCGGCCGGGAGATAGTGCTGTTCGGTGTATTCGCACACCGCGCGGTTAGTGGAAAATTGCGGCGTCAATTGCGCCATGCTTTCACGCATTCTCGCTACCCATGCATTGGGAATTCCCTGCTTGTCGCGTGTATAGAATTCGGGAATCACCTCGTGTTCAAGCAGGTCATAAAGCGCCTCGGCATCGCGCGCATCCCACGCCGGATCATCTCCGTGCTCCAGTCCGTCTCCCAACGCCCATCCCACTTCCGGCGTGTATGCTTCCGCCCACCAGCCGTCCAGTTCTGACAGGTTGATGCCGCCATTGACCAGCACCTTCATGCCGCTCGTGCCGCACGCTTCCCAGGGGCGGCGCGGCGTGTTGAGCCAGACATCCACCCCATGCACCAGCTGCTCGGTCAAGTCCATATCGTAGTCACTGAGAAAGATCACATGCGGGCGGGCCTCGGTTCGACGGATGAAATGTAGCCATTGCTCGATCAAGGCTTGGCCGGCCATATCTGCCGGATGCGCCTTGCCGGCCATGATGAGTTGCACCGGGCGCTGCGGATTGCTCAGCAGCCGCAGCAATCGTTCCGGGTCGTGCAACAATAAATTCGGCCGCTTGTAGCTTGCGAACCGGCGTGCAAAACCCAGCGTCAACACATCGGGATCAAACAGATGTTTCGCAGCGTCGACCTTCTCGTACGATGCGCCCGAGAGGGTAAGTAGCCGGGACAATCGTTCGCGTGCGTATTCAATTAACGCTGTTCTGGCAGCGGTGCGAAATTGCCAAAGTTTTGCATCCGGGACTTTGCGGATGTTCTGCGTCAGGCTCTCCGCTGTCCCCAGCCAGCGACCCTTGCCACAGGTTTCAGTCCAGAAATCATCTGCCGGTGCCGAATCCCAGGTCGGCATATGGACACCATTGGTCACATGCCCGACCGGAATTTCTTCATGCGGCCAGTGCGGAAAGAGCGGCTCAAAGAGGTGGCGGCTAACCCGGCCATGCAACTGGCTCACACCATTGACCGCCCCGCTGCCTCGAATCGCCAGATAGGCCATGTTAAATGGTTCGGATATATCGTTCGGGTTCTGACGCCCCAGCGCCAGCAAATCCTCGAGTGTTATGCCGAGCTGCGTTCGCGCATAACCAGCCAGGTATTGCTCTATGAGCGCCGGAGTGAAACGATCGAAACCCGCAGCCACTGCCGTGTGCGTCGTGAAGAGATTTCCCGCTCTGGTGACGGCCAGCGCGGCCTCGAAGGTCTGTCCGGTTTCGGCCATGAAGCTGCTCGCGCGTTCCAGCACCGCGAACGCTGCATGCCCTTCATTCAAGTGGCAGACTTCCGGCTTGATGCCGAGCGCCGCGAGCAGCCGCCATCCGCCTATCCCGAGCAGCATTTCCTGTTTGAGGCGCAACTCCGGCCCGCCTCCGTATAGCTCGCTGGTTATGCCGCGATGCGCGGGATAATTCGCGGCGTCATTGCTGTCCAGCAGGTACAGCTTCACGCGACCGACCTGAACCTGCCAGGCGCGCAGCCAGACCGAGTAACCGGGCAAGGCGATCTCCAACCGCAGCCACTCCCCATTCGGTTTGCGCAAAGGCGTGATCGGCAACTGCCCTGGGTCGTTGTACGGAAACAAAGCCTGCTGCGCGCCATCCTTGTCGATCACCTGGCGAAAATAGCCCTGCTGGTAGAGCAGCCCGACGCCGATCACCGGCACGCCCAGATCGCTGGCGGCCTTGAGCTGATCTCCGGCTACATTGCCCAGGCCGCCCGAGTAGATGGGCAACGCTTCGCTCAACATGTATTCCATGCTGAAATACGCGACGCAGCTCAACGAAGATTGACGGTGGGCTTGCTGAAACCATGCGGGCGCATCTGCAGCATCCCGCCTGGCTTGCACCAGATCATCAACGTTTTTGCGGAAAGCAGGGTCGGCTAAATCTTGCTGGAGTTTCTCCCGTGAGACCGTCTGCACGACGACCCATGGGTTATGCGTAAGATCCCACAGCACAGGATCAAGCTGCCGCCATACCTGGTCGGTGGCGTGATTCCACGACGAGCGCATATCCAAGGCAAGTTCGGCCAATGAATCGAAGCCCTCTATGTCGGAGCAAAAAAGTTGCTCCTTGGGATGAATGTGTCTTGTTTGTTCGCTCATATCTTTTCCTTCAAATTTTTTGTGGCCGCTATCTCCGGCTGCTGCGTTGGCGCCGCCAGTGCAGCACCAACTATGGTTTGTGCTTCTTCCAGGATACGGCGCAGATGATCCTCTCCACGAAAGCTCTCGGCATAGATCTTGTAGATGTCTTCGGTGCCGGACGGACGAGCCGCAAACCATCCGCTTTCAGCTATTACCTTCAAACCGCCGATGGGCGCGCCGTTGCCTGGAGCCTGGGTGAGGATGCTCCGGATTTTTTCACCCGCCAATTCGGTGAGCTTGACCTGCTCAGGTGAGAGCTTCGCCAACAGTTCTTTTTGCTCCGGAGTCGCCGGCGCCTCGACACGATCGTAAACAGGATCGCCGAACTCCCGTGCCAACTCACGGTATATCTCGCCGGGATCGCGGCCCATGCGCGCAGTGATCTCCGCCGATAGCAAAGCCGGGACGATGCCGTCCTTGTCCGTCGTCCACACGCTGCCATCCAGACGGACAAAAGAGGCGCCCGCACTCTCTTCGCCGCCGAAGCCCAGCGAACCGTCGAGCAGTCCGTCCACAAACCACTTGAAACCGACCGGTACCTCGTAGAGCTTGCGGCCGAGCTTCGCCGTGACGCGATCGATCATCTGGCTGCTGACCACCGTCTTGCCTACCGCCGCATCCTTGCGCCACTTCGGACGATGCTGAAACAGGTAGGAAATGGCGGCGGCAAGGTAGTGATTGGGCGGCAACAAGCCCGCATTTTTGGTGACGATCCCGTGCCGGTCATGATCGGTGTCGCAGGCGAAGGCGATGTCGTAGCTATCCTTGAGACCAATCAGGCTCTGCATCGCGTAGGACGAGGACGGATCCATGCGTATCCGGCCGTCCCAATCGACCGTCATGAAGCGGAAGGCCGGATCGACGACTTCGTTCACCACCGTGAGATTCAAACCATAGCGCTCGGCAATCGGTCCCCAATAGTGCACCCCGGCGCCGCCAAGCGGATCCACGCCCATGCGGATGTTCGCGCCGCGAATCGCATCCATGTCGAGCACGCCGCCGAGATCGCTCACGTAAGCGTGGAGAAAATCATGCCGATGGGTGGTACTGGAGCGCAGTGCCTTCTCGTAAGAAATTCTTTGCACACCATCGAGACCGTTTTTCAAACAAATATTGGCTCTGGCCTCGATCCATGCCGTGACATCCTTATCCGCCGGCCCGCCGTTGGGCGGGTTGTACTTGAAGCCACCGTTGTCGGGTGGATTGTGCGAAGGCGTGATGACTATGCCATCCGCAAGACCTGTAGCGCGGCCGCGGTTGTAAGTGAGTATCGCGTGAGAAATCACCGGAGTGGGGGTGTATTCGTCCTTATCCGCGATCATGACATCCACGCCGTTGGCCGCCAGCACTTCGAGCGCGCTGGCGCAAGCCGGCACAGACAACGCGTGCGTATCAATGCCGAGGAACAGCGGGCCGCTTATGTTTTTCATTTTGCGGTAATCGCAAATAGCCTGACTGATGGCAAGAACATGCCATTCGTTGAAGCTGATTTCGAACGCGGAACCACGATGGCCCGAGGTGCCGAACGCAACTCGCTGCCCCGACACTGAAACATCAGGCACGCCGGTGTAGTAGGCTGTAACAAGTCTGGGCACATCGACCAGCATTGCTGGCGTGGCCGGCTTGCCTGCCAGGAGACTTACATTCATGAACGTCCAATCCTGAGCCGGCGGTACCGCCGGATGAGCGCGTTGGTCGAGCTGTCATGCTTGAGCTGCGGGTCGTCCGTGCTTTCAAGTTCAGGGGTCGTCCGCTCCGCCAGCACTTTGCCCAACTCGACGCCCCATTGATCGAATGAATCGATATTCCAGATTGTCCCTTGAGTGAAGACGCTGTGTTCGTAAAGCGCGACCAGCAGCCCCAGCGTCTCCGGCGTCAGACGCTCGGCGAGTATGGTATTGGTTGGGCGATTGCCTTCGAAAACCCGGTGCGGCGCCAGCCACCCTGGCGTGCTCTCGGCCTTGACCTCATCTTCCGTCCTGCCGAACGCCAGCGCTTCGGTCTGCGCAAACAGATTCGACATCAGGAGATCATGATGATTGGCTATCGGATTCAACGCCTGGCAAAAGCCGATGAAGTCGCACGGAACCAGCTTCGTTCCCTGGTGGATGAGTTGATAGAACGAGTGCTGGCCGTTGGTGCCGGGCTCGCCCCAGTAGATGGGCCCCGTTTGATAGGCGACGCGCGTGCCGTCGAGCGTGACGTGTTTGCCGTTGCTCTCCATCGTCAGTTGCTGCAGGTACGCGGGGAAGCGTTTTAGATACTGCTCATAAGGCAGCACCGCGACCGTCTGCGCATCGAGGAAGTTGCAGTTCCATACCGTCAGCATCCCCATGAGCACGGGCAGATTCTGCTCGAATGGAGCGCTGCGGAAGTGCTGATCCATCGCGTGAAAGCCTGCGAGCATCGCACGGAAGTTTTCAGGACCGATGGCAATCATGGTCGACAGTCCAATCGCCGAATCCATCGAGTAGCGCCCGCCAACCCAGTCCCAGAAGCCGAACATATTCGCGGTATCGATGCCGAATTTAGACACTCCTTCGGCGTTGGTCGACACGGCGACAAAGTGCCTGCGCACGGCTCGGTCGTCACCGAGTTTGCGCAAGCTCCAGGCGCGGGCAGTGTGGGCGTTAGCCAGGGTCTCGAGCGTCGTGAAAGTCTTCGAACA
>JANXPQ010000090.1 GCA_025357235.1 Betaproteobacteria bacterium | reverse complement strand
GCATCGACGTGCCGACCGCCAACACAATCATCATGAATCGCGCCGACAAGTTCGGCTTGGCGCAACTGCATCAACTGCGCGGCCGCGTCGGCCGCTCCCATCATCAGGCCTACGCCTATTTGCTGACCCCGGAAGAGGATGCGGTCGGTGCACAGGCGAAGAAGCGGCTCGAGGCAATCCAGATGATGGAAGAGCTCGGATCGGGCTTCTACCTGGCGATGCATGACCTCGAGATCCGCGGCGCCGGCGAAGTGCTCGGCGAATCCCAGAGCGGCGAGATGCAGGAAGTCGGTTTCGCGCTCTACGCCGAAATGCTGAACGCCGCGGTCAAATCACTAAAGGCCGGCAAGGAACCGGAACTGTCGGGCAATTTCAACCTCGGCACGGAGATCAACCTGCACACGCCGGCACTGCTGCCGGAAGACTATTGCGCCGACATCCATGAACGCCTGGTGCTGTACAAGCGCCTCGCCAATTGCGAGACGCTCGACGAACTGGAGGCAATGCAGGAAGAACTGGTCGATCGGTTCGGGCTCCCGCCCGAGCCCGCCAAGTGCCTGCTGGAAACGCACCGTCTTCGCATCGCATCGAAGGCCTTCGGCATCGCGCGCATCGACGCCGGACCGGAGACGCTGATCCTGCAATTCACCCCCAATCCGCCGATCGACCCGTCGAAAGTCATCCGACTGGTGCAGTCACGCAAGAATTTCAAGCTGAGCGGCCCGGACCGCCTGCGCATCGAAGCGACCATGCCCGACGTTTCGGCACGTACAGCCCAGGTGCGCGCGGTGCTGAAGGAACTTGCGTAAGAAGACCTGAAGCCCGCGGGCGCGGGAACGACGCTATTCCCATCGAGTGTCTCGAATGTAAACCTTGCCGTCCTCGACCTTGACGGGAAATGTCGCTGTGGGCTCATAGGCCGGGGCAGAAAGCGCTTCGCCTGTCCTGACGCAAAATCGCGCGCCATGGCGTGGGCAGACGATCTCATCGCCCTCGATCGGTTGTCCGCTGGTCAGCACCGTTCCGTCATGGGTGCAGATGTCCTCGATCGCATAGAACTTTCCGTCGACGTTGAATACCGCGGCGATACTGCCGTCGAGATCGACCGTTTCATAGTGGCCGGGCTGGATGGCTGCGGCTTCGGCGACGAAAATCCAATCAGACATGAACGACGGTGATTCGTGATTGGTGAATAGTAATTGGGAGGAACTCGACAAAGGCTTTGCTTCTACCAGTCACCGCCGTTATACGGCAATCACTTCCATCTCGGGATCGATGCGCCGGACCAGTCCTTCGATGCCCGCCAAGGTGCCCGAAATCGAACTCGGGCAGGTGCCGCAGGCGCCCTGGTAGTGGACTTTCAGCGTGCTGCCTTCCAGGCCGACGACATAGAGGTCGCCGCCGTCGCCTTGCAGGAAGGGCCGCACTTCCTCGTCCAGCAACTCGTTGATCTGTTCGAGCTTGAGCTTGTCGCCGTCGGACAACGTGGCGCCGCCTTCATCCTCCGCCAGCCACGCAGCGGCCTTGGCGAATTCCTCGGAAGCCTTTTCGGCAGCCGGCGCTTCGCGAATCGGCGTCGCCACCTCGCGCAGCAGGTTCTGCCAATCGGCTTCGCCGTCCTGGGTCACCGTGATCCAGTTGTCGATGTAGAACACGTTGGTCACGTGTGGAATGGCGAACAGCCTCGCCGCGAGCTCATCGCGCTGCGCCTGCTCCGCGTTCTCGAACGAGCGCGCGAGACCACTGGTCAGCGGTTCCTTGAGGACGAATTTGCGCGCGTTCGGATTCGGCGTGTATTCGAGGTCGGCGATCTTGGGCATCAGCGTTCGGTCTCGACCGGATCGCGGTCGCCTTCCGTGGAAATAGTTTCTTCGGAATTGAGCGCGGCGTGAAGCGTGTGCCACGGCAGGATCGCGCATTTTACGCGCGACGGCAGATCGCGCACGCCGGCAAATACACTGAGGCGTCCGAGGTGATTGGGCTGGCTGCCGGTATCCAGTTTGCCGGTAGCCATGTCGCGGAACTCCTGAATCAGTTGCTCGGCCGCATCCACGCTCTTGCCCTTGACGTTCGTGGTCATCATCGACGAGGAAGCCTTGCAGATCGCGCAACTCTCGCCTTCGAACGCGATGCTCCCGATCTTGTCGCCATCGAGCTTCAGCGACAGCCAGATATGGTCACCGCACAGGGGATTCAGGCCTTCGGCGTGGTGGCTCGCATCGGCGAGCTTGCCCCAGTTGCGCGGCTTCTTGTTGTGATCGAGGATCACTTCCTGGTAGAGATTCTTGGAATCCATGGCCGGTTCGATCGGATGGGGTTCAGCCGAATATTTTCCGGACCTTGTGGATACCCGCCACCAGTGCATCCACTTCCGACAAGGTGTTGTAAAGATAGAACGACGCGCGCGCGGTCGCCGGAATGCCGAAACGTTGCATGACCGGCTGCGCGCAGTGGTGTCCGGTGCGCACCGCGACGCCTTCCTCATTGAGGATGGTGCCGACGTCATGCGGATGCACGCCTTTCATGGTAAGCGACAGCACACCGGCCTTCTCCCGC
>JANXPQ010000085.1 GCA_025357235.1 Betaproteobacteria bacterium | reverse complement strand
CGAAGTGCTCGAAGGTTACGGCATCACCGAGAGCTTCGTCGGTTGTCCGGTCAAGTCCAGCATGGACGTCGTGGAGCTGGGCAAGCTCGATGACGGCATGCCGGTGTACATGGACAAACAGGCCTCCGAAGCCGACGCGGTCGTCATCATCCCGCGCGTCAAGCCGCATACCAATTTCCGCGCGCCGATCGAATCCGGCATCGTCAAGATGCTGACCATCGGCATGGGCAAGATCATCGGCGCCACCACGCTGCATACCTACGGCATGGACATGTTCGGCGAACTGCTGCCGAAAACGGCGAATCTCATCCTCGCCAAGAAGAATGTCCTGTTCGGCGTTGCGATTGTGGAGAACGCGGCCGACGAGACGGCGATCATCGAGATCGTTCCGTCGGAACAGATTTTCGATCGCGAACCGGTGTTGCTGGCCAAGGCCAAGGAATTGATGCCGCGCCTGCAGTTCGACGAGATCGATGTGCTGGTCGTGGAGAAAATCGGCAAGAACATTTCCGGCTCCGGCATGGACCCCAACATCACCGGCCGTAACTGCCGCTTCATCGAATGGAACATGAAGCCGTTCGTGAAGAAAATCGCGGTGCTCGGCCTGACGCCCGAAACGCACGGCAACGCCTGCGGCATCGGCGGCGCGGATGTCACGACCATGAAGCTGTACAAGGAACTCGACGTCGCCAAGACATACGCGAATATCATCACTTCGACTTACCTGGACGGCGGCGCGATTCCGATCATCATGAACACCGACGAGGATGCGATCCGGCTGGCCGTCAAGACCGTGGTCAGGGTCAAACCGCAGGACACCCGGATCGTGCGCATCGCCACCACGCTCGAGATCATGGACATCCATGTTTCCGAGCCGATGCTGCCGATCATCAAGGCGAACCCGTCGATGTTCGAAATCGTAGGCAGCCCCGAAGCATTCAAGTTCGACGCCAAGGGTAACCTGTATCCGATGCTGGGCAAGCACCGGGAGCACGCCGCGGCCTGATCGCGGCTTTTCCGGCATGCACATCCATCTCGACGCGGTAGGTGGCGTGGCGGGCGATATGTTCATCGCCGCCATGCTCGACGCGTTTCCGGACCTGCGCGACGGCATGCTGGCGTCGATTCGCGCGGCGGGCCTGCCTACGGACGTTCACGTCGGTTTCGCCGAGCATCAGGACCATGCGCTGACCGGCCTGCGTTTCCGCGTGATCGAGCCGCGCGCGGCCGAACTGCTGGTTGCCGCCCACCATCATCCGCATACGCCGTTCGCCGACATCCGCGCCCATCTGCTGGCTTGCGCATTGAAGCCGGCGGTACGCGATCGTGCCATCGGGATTTTCAGCGTGCTTGCCGAAGCTGAAGCGAAGGTTCACGGCAAGACCGTCGACACGGTCAGCTTCCACGAACTCGGCGAATGGGATTCGATTGCCGACATCGTCGGTGCCGCATTTCTTATCGACGCGCTGTCGCCGATCGATGCGGCGGCCACGTGGTCGGTGAGCAGCCTGCCGCTGGGCCGTGGCAGGGCGAAGACCGCGCACGGCATGCTGCCTATCCCGACGCCCGCGACCGTGCTGTTGCTCGAGGGATTCGAATTTGTCGATGACGGCCTCGAGGGAGAACGAGTTACGCCGACCGGGGCCGCGATTCTGCGACACCTTGGTTGCACGCAAACGGCAGCACGCCGCTCGCGCCGGTTGTTGCGCACCGGCATCGGTTTCGGCACCCGGACTTTCCGCGGCATCAGCAATGTGCTGCGCGTCCTGGCTTTCGACGAAGCCCGCGAACATCGCGGCAGCGATGAAGTCGCGCAAGTCCAGTTCGAAGTGGACGATCAGACGCCCGAGGATCTGGCGATCGCGCTCGACAAACTGCGTTCCCATCCGTCGGTGCTGGATGTACTGCAGACTCCCGCGTTCGGCAAGAAGGGCAGGATGACCATGCACATCCAGTTGCTGGCCGATGTGGCGGACGTGGAAAGCGTATTCGACGCCTGCTTCAGCGAGACTACGACCATCGGCCTGCGCTTCCAGCTCATGCAGCGGCGCAAGCTCGCGCGCGCCAGCACGACTGTCGAGGCCGCCGGACGGCAGATGCGCGTGAAAGTGGCGGAACGTCCGGGCAGGAAGACCGCGAAAGTGGAAGCCGACGATCTGCTGAATGTGATCGGCGGCCGCGCGGAGCGCGAACGGCTGCAGCGCGAAGCCGAGCAAGTCGTATTGCGCAAGGATCGCAAGTGAGCGATGTCCGTAATATGATGGCGAAACTGGAAGCTGTCCTGCGCGACATCGGACCGGTGGCGGTTGCGGTCAGCGGAGGCGTTGACAGCCTGACCCTGGCGACTTTGGCCCACCGCACATTACGCGGCGAAGTCGAAATGTTCCACGCGGTCTCTCCCGCCGTGCCGCAGGAAGCCACTGATCGCGTGCGAACACTCGCGGCGCGCGAAGGCTGGAAGCTTGTGGTGGTCGATGCCGGCGAGTTTGGCGATGCGGACTACCGCAGCAACCCGGTGAACCGCTGCTTCTACTGCAAGACCAGCCTGTATGGCGCGCTGGTGCCGCATACCGCTGCACAGATCGTCGCCGGCACCAACCTCGACGATCTCGGCGAATACCGCCCGGGCCTGGATGCGGCAAAGAACCACGGCGTGCGCCATCCTTTCGTCGAAGCCGGCATAGACAAAAAAACCGTGCGCGCCATCGCCCGTGATCTCGATCTCGGGGACATTGCCGAATTGCCTTCCGCGCCCTGCCTGTCGAGCCGCATCGAAACGGGTATCGCGATCGATCCGGACATGCTCAAGCTGGTGCATGCCGCCGAACTCCTGATATCGAAATCACTCACCCCGCGCACAGTGCGTTGCCGCGTGCGCGCCAAGGGTGTCGTGATCGAGCTCGATGAACAGAATCTCGCTGCGCTCGATGGCGAAGCGCGCAGGGCGTTGAAGGATGACATAGGCACGCTGTTCCGCGACGGCGGATTCGAATACCCGGTCTCGCTGGCGCCTTATCGCACCGGCAGCGCCTTCCTCGTCCGCCTGCACCGCGATGCTGCCTGACTCGATCAAGAGCGTTGACACAGAGGTCACAGAGGAAGAACAAGAGAGGGCACAGAGAAGGACGGAACGGAGACAATGAAATTCGAGGAATGAGATATGCAGGCCACGGAAATTCGCGGCACATATGTTTTCATATTTTTCGTTTGCATTTCTCGGATCTTCTCTCGTTTTTTCTCCGTGACCTCTGTGTCGACGATCTTAAGGTGTAGATGAATGACTTTGCATAAGGACGTGATGCTGGATTTCGCGAGAGACGCCCGCACCGGGCTGGAAGAGGCGGTGTTGTGCGCGTCGAAGTCGGTCACCCATCTTTCGGTGATCCTCGAGCAGGTGCAGGACAAGGGCCGGCACATGCTGCTCACCCGCTTGTTGCCCGAACAGTTCGCGGCACTTTCGCCAAGCCATCGCGCCGCCATCGATTACGATCCGATCTCTCGCACCGGTTATTTCGGCGGTGCGCATGAATTACGCACCGACACACGGATTGCGGTCGTGGCAGCCGGCACATCCGATGTGGCGGTCAGCCGTGAAGCCGCGCGCACGCTGCGTTTTTATGGCGAGCCGGCTGCCGAGATCAGCGACGTGGGCGTCGCCGGGCTGTGGCGTTTGCTGGAGCGCATCGAGGAAATCCGCAAGATGAAGGTCGTCATCGCGGTCGCAGGCATGGACGCGGCCCTGCCTACCGTGATCGGCGGCCTGGTTTCCAATGTCGTGATCGGGGTGCCGACTTCGGTCGGTTACGGTGTGGCCAACAGGGGAGAAACCGCATTGCATGCAATGCTGGCTAGTTGCTCGCCGGGCTTGACTGTGACGAACATCGACAACGGTTACGGCGCCGCGTGCGCTGCACTGCGCATCCTGCGCTCGACCTGAATCCGGCGGACAAATAGAAAAGCCCGGCTGCAACAGCCGGGCTTTTCTTTTTTCAGGGCGCTTACTTCAGGTCGTTCTTCACTGCATCGACCGAAGCCTGGGCGCACATCCCGTCCTGCTCGGCGGTGCCACCCGATACGCCGATTGCACCAACCTGCTTGCCATCGGCAGTCAGGATCGGCAGTCCGCCTTCGAAAGTCACGATGCCCGGCACGAATGCGATGCCCGGCACCTTGGCGGTAATTTCGCCGATCTGCTTGGTCGAGAACGGGAAGCCGGCCGACGTGCCGGCCTTGAGCTGGGCTATCTCGATGCTCTTCAGGAACGCATCGTCCTGGCGCAGGAAGAATTTGAGGTTTCCGCCGTTGTCGACGATGGCAATGTTCATTTTCCATCCTTCCTGCTTTGCCTTGGCTTCGCAAGCCGTCGCCATTTTCTTGGCGACGTCCAGCGTCAGGATGGGGCGTAGTTCCAATGCCATGGCCGAGCCGGCCAATGCAGTGAACAGCGCTACGAGGCTGATTGAAAGCAGCGTTTTCTTCATGGATATTCCTCTCGAAAAGGTTTGGGTGAAACGGGAAGCGCGAGCGCGTCGCGTACTAAATTGTACCCCCGCGAGTTTGATGCGCAGGTTACAGAAAGTTCCCTTTCGCATTCACGTGTTTTCCGGTCTGGACCGGAGTGAAGGAAGCGAGACGTTGCAGGAGCGCATCAGCATCGGTGTCCGCAATCACAAGCTGGCGAAAAGCGGGTCGCAGAAATCCTTCCGCGACGGCGTGGTCGAGCATCGCCAGCAGGCTGTCGTAATAACCGGAAACATTCAGCAGTCCGCTGGGCTTGCCGTGAATGCCCAGTTGCGACCAGGTGAGGATCTCGAAAAATTCTTCCAGCGTGCCGTAACCGCCGGGCAGCGCGATGAATGCGTCGGACAATTCATTCATCATCGCTTTGCGCTGGTGCATGGTGTCGACGATGTGCAATTCGGTGAGGCCGCGGTGGGCGACCTCCTTTGCAACGAGTTGCCGCGGAATCACGCCGATGACCTCGCCACCGGCCTGCAACATCGAATCGGCAATCATGCCCATCAGGCCGACGTTGCCGCCGCCATAAACCAGTCCAAGGCCGCGATTGGCCAATGCGGTAGCCAACCCTTGCGCCGCGACGCCGTATTCCTCGCGAATGCCGGAGCTGGATCCGCAGAACACGCAAATTCGCTTCATGGTGTGCTCAGAACTCCATCCATTCATCGTCGCGGTGATAGATCACCTGGCTGGCCTTCTGGATGGGCCCGTCTTCGATGCCGTCGTGATCGAAAGCCGGCGGCGGCTCATCGGGATGATCGCGCACGGCGCGCTTTTGCAGCACGAAGGCACTGACGACGTGAATGGTACGGGTGGGATCGGTCGGCTGGCTGCGCAGCATGGGCAAGTCGGTGGCCGCTCCGCCGGGATAAAGCAGAATGCCGGTCTTGTCGCCGACCTGGCAGAGCACGGCCCAGTCGGTCTGCCCCGGTTTGAAGAACTGACCCTGGATGACGTTATGCCGGGCGTCCCATCTCATGAACTTCGGCACGCGGCAGCCGAGCTTTTCCATGTCTGCACGGACGACTTCGGGGAGTTCGCGCAACTGACCGGGGTCGAGATAGCGGAAATCCGGCCACTTCTTGCGGACTTCCTCCACGGACGTCTGGGCGGTCGCCACGGCGCAAAGCAGAACCAGCAAGACGGCAAACCATCGGCTGGGTTTCATCGGACATCTCCTGGGCAACCGGTGATGCCGACAGTGTAAACCTGCGCAGAAATCGATGCGCCGGCGTTCAGCCGTGGCCGCCCAGATAGGCGGCGCGAACTTCCTCGTTGCCGAGCAATTCCTT